>JBCDCF010000376.1:0-4519 GCA_039182345.1 Pseudomonadota bacterium | reverse complement strand
GTCGGGCGCGGCGGGGGGCCAGCGCCGCACCCGGCGCGACCAGGCCGCCGCAGCCCGCCCACCCCCACAACGGCAACGCGCCGGCCAAGCTTTGCCGCGCATTCGGCGGCCATCTCGCCGAGCCGCACCGTGTCATCGAAGGAGTGGTAGAGGTTGTTGGCGCCGATGGTGAGGGGAATGCGCGCGCCGGGGTTCAGGAAGCCGTTGGCGACAATGGTGCCCGTGTCGATGGGGAACTTGTCATAGTCGACACCTTTGGAGGAGATGCCGATTTTCTTAGAACCTTCGATGCAGGCCGCCGCCAACTCCACATCGCAGGTGAGCTGGTAAGGCAGATCGCCGTACTCGTACCAGTTCTCGTCCACGTGGACATCATCGAAGCTGCGGCGCATCTGCCAAAGTTCGTCAAGCACCGCCATCCACTGGGTGGAGTAGACGAGGATGGTGTCGGGCCGTGAGGCTGCCAGCGCACGCCCTGCGGCGCGGTAGCCTGTGGCAATGGCGCTCCAGGGCGGGTTCTCCGGCTTCAGGTAAGGCAGTGGGTTGCCAGGGACGAGGAAGGCGGAGACGACCGTCATACCAAAGGCCCTCTCAGAGGGGCCGTGCTCCGACGGCAGGGCCATCGCCGCGGTAGAACGGTTCCTCTCCGACGGTGGACGGCGCGGGGGCGCTCCACCTGTCAGCGCCTGCGCCATTGCCGTTCCACCGGTCGGCGGGCGTGGCAAGCCCGTGCTTGGTGAGGTCCCATTTGAAGATGGCATTGCCCGTGCCGATAACGTTGCCGAACGCCAGAAGTTCGCCGGGAAGTTCAGGGTAGTCCATGGCCGAGAACATCCAGGTGAAGGAGCCTGCCTTGAACTCGGCAAAGGCGATCTCAACGAACTCGGGCAACAGGCGGTGCACTTCGCTGAGCTTGCCTTGTCGCATCAGGTCGATGAGGCGCATGTCCCACTGGTACATCTCCATGGAGTACGGGTGCTCGCAGCTCATGTCCTCAGGCACTTCGGGCTCTTCCTGGAAGTGGCGGTGGCTCATGGTGGCCGAACACAACAGGACGGCGCGGCGGCCCGTTTCCTCAATGGCGCGGCGGGTGGCCTTGCCCAAAAGGTCCATCTCCTCAAACCCTTCCTCTGTGGTGAGGTAGTAGGGCGAGTTGTTGGCCGACAAGCCGACAATGGGAATGTCCCACTGGGGCCGCGCCAGATGGAGGGAGGTGATGGTGCCGTAGTCCACGCGGAACTTCGGGTTGGTCATCAGCTTTGAGACCAGACCCTGTTCCTTGGCGTACTTGCAGGCGACTTCGGCCAGTTCCGTGTCCACCTTCAGGTCGTAGGTGTAGCGGAAAAGGTTCGGAAAAATGGGGTCGACGGACTTGCCGGTCAGGTGCGGCACGCCGAGGAAGTGGTGGCCGAGCTGGGTGATCCAGTGGGGTGAGTGGACGAGGAGGACATCAGGCTTCAGCTCCTCGATGCTGGCGCGCACCTTTTCATAACCCCAGCGCAACTGCTCCCACCCGCCTTTGGAGCGAGGCTCGTTCTGGGGAGGGTTCTCGCCATAGACGAGATGAGGGGGATGGGGCGCGATGAAGCCGGCGACAATTTCACCCTTGGCCATGTCACTCTCCACTCAAAGCGTGCTGTTCCACGATGTACGCGGTGCCACGGATTTCGATCAAAAGATGGGGGTGGGGAAGCTGGTGGACGGCCACCGTGGTGCGGGCGGGACCATCCTCGGAGAAATACTTGGCGTAGACTTCGTTGTAGCCGCCAAAGTCGTTCATGCTGACGAGGAAGACGGAAACCTCCACAAGGTTTTCCAGGCCGCCGCCGGCCTCTTCCAAGATGGTGCGCATGTTTTCGATGCAGGCCGCCGTCTGGGCACGAATGTCGAGTGTGGCGGTGCCAAGCTCGTCGCTGGAGGCGCCTTTGATGGTGTTGTCGGCCTGGCGCGCGCTGGTGCCTGAGACGAACACCAAAGGCCCCGCGCGGCGGAAGTGAGGATAGGCGCCCCGCGGTCGCGGCCCGGCGCGCACCACGCCAGCCGCCTTCGCAGCACTCGCCTTGTCGCTACGCATCGTCCTCACCTCGTTGTGTCTCGTGGCGCGCAATGAGGAAGTCTGCCTCCACCGCAGCGCCGATGGGAAGGGCCGACACGCCCACCGACGTGCGCGCAGGCAAGGCCGCATCGTCGGTAAAGTGGGCGTCCCAGACGTGGTTGATGGCACCGAAGGCGGCAAAATCCGTCACGTAGACGGTGGCGGACACAACGTCGGCACGGGCAAGGGCATTGTCGGCGAGGAAGCGGTCGAGATTGCGCAGGATCTGGCTGAACTCCTCCCCCGCGCCACCGCCGGCAAGGGCGCCTGTGGACGGGTCGAGCCCCACCATGCCAGCGGTCTGAATGTAAGGGCCGAAGGCGCGGGCGGGCGAATAGCGGAACTTTGGCGCCGGCAGGCTGTCCAGCTTCGGTTGCACGGCGTGCCGCCTCCCTGTGCCAATCACGACGGCCCTGTGGCGCCATCGCGGTCACGATACCTCATTATGTAAGACTGTAAACCGCATATTGAGATGCGCGCAATGGCGTGCCATCATTCTGCCCGGCCCGCTTTTCAACGGCGCCGTCCTGGTCTTCGATTGCGGCGTGGCCGGGCCAACGGGCAAGGGAGCGCACGCGATGGGCATTCTAGCCAGCCTCATCGTCACCGCGATCGCGGTGATTGTCATCATCGTGATCCTCTGGGTGATCTTTTGGTGGCTCTACCAACGCGCAACGAAGGAGGTGGCGTTCGTCAGAACGGGCTTCGGCGGGCAGCGCGTGGTGCAAAATGGCGGCGCCTTCGTCATCCCCGTCCTGCACGACCTGACACGGGTCGCCATGGGTACCAACCGGCTGGAGGTCAGCCGGCGGGAAAGCGCCTCCCTCATAACCCGCGACAGGATGCGGGTGGACGTGACGGCTGAGTTTTACGTGCGCGTCGGCGGCAACCAGACCGCCATCGCCCTTGCCGCACAGTCTTTGGGAAGCAAGACCGCCCGGCCTGAGGCCATGCGCGACCTCCTGGAAGGCCGCTTCGTGGATGCCCTGCGCACCGTTGCGGCGGAAATGACCCTTGAGGAACTCCACGAGCAGCGCGCCGAATACGTGCGCCGTGTGCGCGAACATGTGGCCCAGGCCATAGAACAGACGGGGCTTGAACTGGAGTCGGCCTCCCTCACCCAGCTGGACCAGACCAACCGCGAGTTCTTCGACCCCAACAACACCTTCGATGCCGAGGGCCTGACACGCCTCACTGCCGACACCGAAGAGCGGCGCTTGAAGCGCAACGCCATCGAGCAGGACAGCGCCGTCAACATCCAGAAGAAGCGCATCGAGACCGAAACACGCAAGCTTGAGCTGGAGAAAGAGGAAGAGTACGCGCGCCTCACCCAGCAAGAAGAGATTGCCGTGCGACGAGCCACCCAGTCCGCCGCCATCTCCACCGAGGAGGCCGGCCGCAGGCGTGAGGCCGAGGAGGCGCGGGTCGCTGCGGAACTCTCCGTCGACCTTGCCACCGTCAGAGCCGACCAGGAGCGCGAGGTGGAGCGTCTTGCCGCCCAAAAGGCCGTGGAGCAGGAGAACGCCCGCACCCGCCAGGACATTGAAGCCATCAAGATCGAGACCGACCAGGCGCTGGAGCTGCGGCGGATCGAGCGGGAAAAGACCATCGCCCTCGGGGAGGCCGGCAAGGAGGCTGACGTTGCCGAAAGCACCGCCCAAGCCTCCCGCATCGCGGAAGCGGCCCGCATTGCCGCCGAGCTAGAGGTGCGCATTGCCAACCTCAAGGCCGAAGAGCGCCGCGAGATGGAGCGTCTCACCACCGAAGCCGCCGTGGGCCAGGAAAAGGCACGCACCCGCCAGGCGGTGGAGGACGTCGTCATTGAAACCGACGCGGCCCTCAGGATCCGCCAGTTGGGCAAGGACAAGGAGGTGGCTGCCGAGAAAGCCGCCAAGGACGCCGAAGTGGCCGCCATAGAGGCCGAGCACAGGCGCGAGGCGGAAGAAGCCCGCGTGGCGGCGGACCTTCAGATCAGGATTGCAGGCATCAAGGCCGACGAAGAGGGCGAGAAGGAGCGCCTATCGGCCGAATCCATCATCGAGGCGGAGAAGCAGGCCACCCGCCGCACCGTGGAGAACGCCGCACTCGATGTGGACACGGCCATCCGCCTCAACAGGATTGAGCGTGAAAAGGCCGTCGCGCTGGATCAGGCCGCGACCTTGTCGGAGGTGGCGCAGGAGGAGGCCCGCCACAAACGCGAGGCGGACGAGGCGACGCTGAAGACCAACCACGAGGTGGACAAGGTTCGCGTTGCCACCGACAAGGCGCTGGAACTGGAAAAGGTGGCAGCCGAGAGGGATGTGGATGTGTTCCGCTCTGAACGCACCGAGGCCGTCTCCAAGGCGGAGATGGAGGCACGCCTTGCCATCGACACCCTCTCCATCCACCAGCAGCAGGCCCTGACGGCGCGCGAGCACGAGAAGG
>JBCDCF010000375.1:0-4520 GCA_039182345.1 Pseudomonadota bacterium | reverse complement strand
CTTCGGCGCTACCTGAGGGGTTCCTCCCACACCTTCGGGGTGTGGATTGCTTTGGCCGCGCTCATCCTGTTCGGCGTGTGGCGCTATGAGAACTTTGACAGCGCCTACAACATTTCATCGTTCCTGAACTACAACTCCATGTTCATCGTGATCGCCATCGGCATGTGCTTTGTCATCATGACCGGGGGGATCGACCTGTCGGTGGGCTCCGTCGCCGCCTTCACCTCCGTGTGCGCGGCCTATCTCAGCCCCTATGGGATCGAGGTGGCGCTGCCTGGCGGGGTGCTGGCGGGGGTGGCCATCGGCGGGCTCAATGCATTCTTCATCATCGCCATGCGCATCCCGCCCTTCATCGCGACCCTTGCGACCATGCTGGGGGCCAAAGGCGGCGCGCTGGTGTTGAGCGGGGCGCAGACCATCTCGGTGGACTGGGGCAGCAACTTCACAAAACTCGGCATGGAAAAGGCGTTCGACCTTTTGCCGTGGACCATCGTCATCACCGCCATTGTGGCTGTGGCGGCTTGGGTGGTGCTTGAGAAAACCTCCCTCGGGCGCACCGTCCTTGCCATCGGCGGCGGGGAAGACGCGTCCAAGCTGATGGGGCTGAAGGTGAACAAGGCCAAGGCGTTCGTGTACCTGTTCAGTGGCGGCTGTGCCGGGCTTGCCGGCGTTTTCTTGGCGTCGGGCTTTGGGGCAGGACAGCCTCTGGAGGGGCTCGGATGGGAGCTGTCGGCCATTGCCTCCGTCGTCGTCGGCGGCACGCTGTTGACGGGGGGCATGGGATCGGTGCCAGCGACCGTTGCAGGGGCGCTGCTGCTGGGGCGTGTGTTCAACATCCTCAACTTCGAGAACGGGCGGGGGACCATCAGCCTCTCGGCCTACTGGCAGCTTGTGGTGCGGGGCGCCTTCCTGTTCCTCGTCATTGCCCTGCAAACGCGCATCGCAGCCCCTGACAAAGCCGGCGAGCGGCACCCATGAGCCTCATCAAAGCCGTCGATGTTCGCCGTTTCGCCGTGCCCTTGGCCGAGGCGCTGAGCGATGCCAAGCACGGCGTTCACACCCATTTCGAATTGATCACCGCCACCGTCCGTCTTGCCGATGGCAGCGAGGGCACCGGCTACACCTATACCGGCGGGCGCGGCGGTCATGCGGTCGCCGCGATGGTGGAGCACGACCTTGCCCCCTTCCTCATCGGCCAGGACGCCACCGACGTCGAGGCCCTTTACGAGGCAATGACCTGGCACATCCACTATGTGGGCCGCGGGGGAATTGCCGCCTTTGCCATCTCGGCCGTGGACATTGCCTTGTGGGACCTTAGGGGCCGCAGACAGGGCCACTCCCTGGTGCAGATGGCTGGCGGGGCCGGCACACGCTGCAAGGCCTATCGCGGCGGGATCGACCTTGACTACTCAGAGGAAAAGCTTGTCGCCAGCGTAACCGAAGGCGTCGCGGCAGGCTTCAACGGCATCAAAATCAAGGTGGGCAAGCCTTCCCTCAGCGAGGATGTGGCGCGGGTCAAAGCCGTGCGCGAGGCGCTGGGGCCTGACATTGCCTTCATGGTGGACGCCAATTATGCGCTTTCCGTCGACGAGGCGATCGCGGCGGCCAATGCCTTCAAACCTTTCGACATTTTGTGGTTCGAAGAGCCCACAATCCCCGACGATTTCGAAGGCTATGCCACCGTTGCCGAGGCGACGGGCGTGCCCCTTGCCATGGGTGAGAACCTTCACACCATGGAGGAGTTCGGCCACGCCTTCCGCCACGCCAAACTGTCCTTCATCCAGCCGGACGCGTCCAATTGCGGGGGCATCACCGGGTGGCTGAAGGTGGCTGAGATGTCCCGTCGCCACGGGCTTCCCGTGTGCAGTCACGGCATGCAGGAGCTTCATGTCAGCCTGATGAGCGCGCAGGAGAATTCCGGCTGGCTTGAGGTGCACTCTTTTCCCATCGACGCCTCCACCACCCGCCCGCTCGTGGTGGAGGACCACCTTGCCGTCGCCCCCGATGTGCCTGGGACAGGCGTGACGTTCGACTGGGAAAAGCTCGACGCCGCGTGCCGGTAAAGCTCAGGTGGTGAGCGGCCTGATGGTGCGCCGGCGCGCCTGACGCAGGCGCAACACGCGAATGCTGTCGATCAACACCGCAAGGAAGATCACCGCCCCCAGCGCGATGGGCTGCAGGTAAAGGTTCACGTTGGTGAAGACGAGGCCCATCTTGACGGTCTGGATCAAAATCGCCCCCACCGCGGCGCCGATGGCCGTGCCGATCCCCCCGAAGAGGCTTGCCCCGCCAAGGACGGCCGCGGCGATCACATCGAACTCCCGGCCCTCGCCGAAGGCAACGTCGAGCCTGCCGATCTGCGCAATCAGAATGAAGCCGGCGAGCGAGGCGCAGGCCGCGGAAATCATATAGACGCGGAAGGTCACATGGCCGCGCCTGATGCCGGCCTTTCGCGCCACCTCGGGGTCTGCGCCAACGGCATAGATCTGCCGCCCGAAGGCCGTGCGCGACAGGACGATGTGCGCTGCCAGAACCACCAGCGCGAACACGATGACAGGCAGGGGAATGCCGGCAATGTGGGTGAGGCCGAAGTCCAGCATGGACCTGTCGAAGTCGAACTGGCGGGAGCTTGTCATCCACGTGCCTGCGCCGCGGAAGAAGAACAGCGTCGACAAGGTCACGATGAAGGGCGCGATGTTGAAGCGCACGATGAAAAGCGCGTTGAGCGCCCCCATGGCAAGACCCGCAAGGACCGCCGTTGCAAGCCCGCCAGCAACCCCCACCCCAAGGTCGCGCATGGCAAAGCCTGCAATGAGCGGGCCCAGATACATCACCGAGCCCACCGAAAGGTCGATCCCCCGCGTCAACAGGACGAAGGTGATGCCCACAGCCGCGATCCCGATGAAGGAGGCTTGCTTGACGATGTTGCCGAGGGATTCAACGGTGAGGAAGTCGGGCGACTGAAGGCCGAACAACAGCAAGATGGCCGCAAAGATGAGGACCGTTGCGTTGGTGAGGATCAGCCGGTTCAAGGCGCGCACGAGACAAACCTTAAGGCCCGATGGTCATTGGCGGCAGACGTTTCTCGGCGTGTGGAGGCCATAACCGTGCCGGCACCCCTTTGTGTGTTGTTCTCCTGGCTACCGCGTCGAGCGCCCACAGGCAAGCCGCGTCGGGCGCCCTCGGCGGGCAACTGGTGACACGGCCGGGCGACACCAACGACCCGTTTGTGGCGCGCGTTGCCTCGCTTGCCCCCGGCGATGGGCCCACCGTTGCCGTCAAGGACATGATCGGCGTTGAGGGCCTGCCGCTGACGGCGGGCTTTGTCCACCGCCGCCATGTGCGCGCAACGACTGACGCGCTCGCCGTGGCGCGGCTTAAGGCGGCGGGGCACAGGGTGGTCGGCGTCACCCATACCGATGCCGGCGGGCTCGGCACCATGACCGAGCGCCTCATCAACCCGCGCCATCCGCGCCGTGCGGTCGGGGGCTCCAGCGGCGGGGCGGCGGCCGCGGTGGCAGCAGGCCTTGCCACGGTGGGGCTCGGGACCGACACGGGCGGCAGCGTGCGCATCCCCGCCGCCTACTGCGATCTGTTCGCCTTCAAACCCACCTACGGCCGTGTGCCTTTGGACGGCGTCATTCCCCTCAGCCACGGGTTTGACCATGTGGGCCTCATGGCTGCCGACCTTGCCGCGCTGACGGCTACCCTCCCCGCCCTTGTGACGAACTGGGATAGAAGAGCGGCCGAGCCGGGGGAGGTCAGGTGCCCCCTTGCCGTCCTCAGCGATGCCGTGGCCGCTTCCAACGATGATGTGGCGGACGCCTTCAACCTCGTGTGCCAACGTCTTGGGGCGACCATCGCCATCCCCGACCCTTCGCCTTACGGGCTGGTTTCCATCGCCCACGGAACACTTGTGTGCCGCGATGTTTGGCGCCAGTGGGGGGCGGAGTATCTGCGCCGCCCAGGCACCATTCCAGAGTCGGCCGCGCAGGCCATTCGCGCTGGGCGAGACATCTCCACCCGGGAGATGACCGTTGCGCGAACACTTGCCCAGGAGGCGGCGGTGGCCTGGCGGCAGGCTGTGGACGGGTTTTGCGCCGTGCTGTCGCCGACGCTTCCCTGCCGCCCCCTTGCCCGCCACGCCCAGACGGTGCGGCTAAAGGGGGTAGAGGAGGAGGCCACCAACGCCAACATCCGCCTCACCCTTGCCCACAACGTGTCGGGGCTTCCTGTGGCGGTGATCCCTGCGCCAGGTGTCTCGGTGCAGGTGATTGGCCGCCACGGCGAAGATGAGGCCCTCCTTGCCCTTGTCGCCAGCCTGGTCGATCGGTTGGGGATGGCACCGCCACGCTCCCCTGTATGAGGCAAAACGAGGCAGAACCCAGTGGCGCACCCTCCCCGGCCATGCCAGTTAAGCGGCATGATCGGTCCGCCACCCACGCTGCCCCTGCCATGACCAAGCCCATCGCCACCATTGGCGCGACAAAGGCGCGGCGCACATTCCTTGCCCGCCAGGG
>JBCDCF010000374.1:0-4524 GCA_039182345.1 Pseudomonadota bacterium | reverse complement strand
CTGCCCCACGTGAATGGTGATCGCCCCGCGCCCCACCATCCCAAACAGCTCATCGGCGTTGGCCTGGAGCGCCTCGCGGGTGGCAATATAGTGGAAGAGCGTCGGGCGCGTGGCAAACAAGGAGCCGCGCCGCGCCAGATCTTGGAGGTCAAAGGTGTCGATGAACCCTGAGGATTGGCCGAAGGAGACCCAAAGCCCGCGCGGCCTCAAGCAGTCCAGCGAGGCGGGGTAGGTGTCCTTGCCCACCGAATCGTAGACAACGTCCACCCCTTCCCCGTCCGTCAGCGCCCTTACCCGCGCCACCACGTCCTCGGACGAATAGTCGATGACGTGGGCGTAGCCGTTGGCGGCCGCCTCTTCGGCCTTTTTGGGGGTGGAGACGGTGCCGATGGCGCTTGCCCCCAGCGCCTTGGCCCACTGACCTGCAATGGACCCCACACCCCCCGCGGCTGCGTGAAACAAAAGGGTGGTGCCCGCCTCGACAGTATAGGTCTGGCGCAGGAGATAGCGCGCGGTCATCCCCTTCAGCATCATTGCCGCGGCAACGGTATCGCTGATGGTTTCGGGGAGTTTGACACACGACGCGGCGTCGACGGCGCGGCGCTCGCAATAGGCGCCCATGGCGTTGCTGTAGGCGACGCGATCGCCGACGGCAAAGTCGCTCACCCCCTCGCCCACGGCCTCCACCACCCCGGCCGCCTCATGGCCAAGCACCATGGGAAGCCCGTTCGGCGCCGGATAATGGCCTGCACGAAAATACGTGTCGATATAGTTGAGGCCGATGGCGGTGTGGCGCACCATCAGTTGGCCGGGGCCGATGGAGGGGTCTGGCACGCGTGTGTAGACCAGGACCTGTGGTCCGCCGGTCTGTTCCACCACAACAGCGTGCGTCATTGTCGCTCTCCGCCTCAGCGCCCGCGACGTTAATTGGCTTAAGATGGCCGATCAAGGATGGCCGGTTCGCCTTTGCCGGCGACCGTCAAACCGGGCGAAAAGGGAGTGAGGGATGATGGACGAGACGATGACCCTGGACCGCCCCGGTGCCGATGCCCCTTTGAGCGTTGACGTTGCCGTGGTCGGCGGCGGTCCGACGGGGATGATTGCGGCCATCGGAGCGGCAGACGCTGGCTGGTCGACGGTTCTCATCGCCCCTCAGCGAAAGGCCGACCCTCGCACCACAGCGCTTCTGATGCCCGCCGTCCACATGCTGCAAGGGCTTGAGGTGTGGGACGATGTGGAGCCCCATTCGGCCCCCCTTGCCACCATGCGCATTGTCGATGACACCGGCCGCATCCCCAGAGCGCCTGAGATCGCCTTTGACGCCCACGAGGTGAACCTTGACCAGTTCGGCTTCAACATTCCGAACGATGCCCTGAACGCTGCCCTTGCCGCGCGGCTTGAACACAAGGGCGTTCACGTGCGCACCGCCTCGGCCACCAACTTTGTGGAGGGCGAGCGGGCGCGTGTGGAAACGGAGGCCGGCCCCGTGGAAGCGGGCCTTGTGGTGGCCGCCGACGGCTCGCGCTCCATGATCCGTGAGGCGGCGGGCATTTCCGTGCGCCAATGGCGCTATGAGCAGTCGGCCTTCGTCACCACCCTCACCCACCAGCGCCCCCATGGCAACGCGTCCACCGAGTTCCATACCGAGACAGGCCCCTTCACCCTCGTGCCGTTGCCGGGGGATCGGTCGAGCCTGGTCTGGGTGGTGCGGCCCGACGATGCGGAGCGGTTGGCGGGCCGCGAACCTGGCCCCTTGGCGCAGGAGATCGAACGGGCCGCCCACTCCATCCTGGGGCGCATGCGGGTGGATGGGCCGCGCGGCGTCATCCCCATGGAGAGCCTGATCGCTCACAGCTTCGGCAAAGGCCGCGCCGTTCTGGTGGGCGAGGCAGGGCATCGCTTTCCCCCCATCGGCGCCCAAGGGCTGAACCTTGGGGCGCGCGACTGTGCGGTTCTGCGCGAACTCCTTGTGGACGCCAAACGCCGCGGCGACCTCACCGGCCTTGCCCAGCGCTATGATCGCAGGCGCCGGCTTGATGTGGGCGTGCGCACCGCAGGGGTGGATCTTCTCAACCGTTCGCTCCTCACCGACGCCTTCCCCGTGGCCGCAGGGCGAACGTTGGCGCTGACGGCTGCACGCACCCTCCCAGGGGTACGGCGCACCATGATGCGCTTTGGCCTCGGCACGGGCTGACGGGCATCGCTGCCCCTAAGGGGTGGCCTTGGCTGCCACGATGGTCGTATCGAAGGGCGCGGCCTCAGGTGGCCCCACCGGTGTAAGAAGGCGAGCGTGGACGACAGCGACGGCAGTGCCCTAAGGCAACCGAAAAAGCGCAAAACGCCTGCGGCAACGTTCGGCCAGCGGCTGGAGTACGGCCTTGTGCGTGGGGTCGGCTTCATCCTGGCGCGGGTGCCTGTGGGCGTGGCTTCGGCCATGATCGGCGGGCTGTTGTGGCTGGTGATGCCCCTCACCTCCCGCCACAAGCGCGCCCTTGAAAACCTTGCCTTTGCCCTGCCCGATATGTCGGTGCGCGAGCGCAAGGCCATTGCGCGCGGCATGTGGATGCACCTTGGCCGGGTGGCAGGCGAGGCCTTTCAGATCGAGACCCTCACCAAGGACCCAAGCCGTCTGGAGCTGCCGGCCGACTTTGACCGCTTCACCGCCCTGTCCGCCAATGGGGTGATCGGCGCAACGCCGCATCTTGGCAATTGGGAGATTGCGGCCGTCCTATCGCGCGCAGGGGGGCTGAAGTTGGCCGGCGTCTACCAGGCCCTCCACAACCCTTTGGTGGAGGAGCATCTGCGCGCCATGCGCCTCCCCGCCTACCCTGGGGGCCTCTTCAGCAAGGGGCCTGAACTTGGCCACACCCTCCTCAGCCTGGCACGCAACGGCTATGGCATCGGCATTGTCGCCGACTTTCGGGAAATGCGCGGGGTCGGGGTGATGTTCTTCGGCCATCCGGCCTTTGCCACCCCTTTGCCGGCCATGCTTGCGCGCGCCTCCGGCCGGCCCCTCATCGCCGGAGCGGTGGTGCGAACTGGCGGCACACGGTTCCGCGCCTTGATGGAGGAGATCACCGTCCCCCACACATCATCGCGGGAGGATGACATTGCCGTTGCCATCCAGTCCCTCCACACCGTGTTCGAACGCTGGATCCGCCAGTACCCCGAACAGTGGATGTGGACCCATCGCAAGTGGGCGCGGTCTCGCCGGCGGGAGCTGACGGTGCGCGATGTGTCCTTTCCGGCAGCCCTGCCTGCTGAGACGCCAGGAAGCAACGGGACGGTTAAGCGGCCGTAAAGGCTGGCGGCACACCGCCTCCCCCGTCAGGCCCTTGCCCAAAAAGCCGGCCCGTGCCCGGCTGCTTAACAAACTCGGCAAGAAAACGGCGCCGACGTGGCATGGGTGACCCGTGCGTGACTGCACCGCGACACAGGCCCGCGCGATCACGCATTCGCGCGCAGTCTTTGCGGATGTTAAGGCGACACTGTATATGATTTTGGCTATAACGTCGCACGCTTGCGTGGGGCTGACGTCTCATTCGAACCACTGGTGGGGTCATTTCATTTATTGGGCAGTTCATTCTATATCGCGGTCACGGACCCTCTGGGCGCGTCGGTCATGCGCGACGGACGCCTGGTTCAGACCCCGTGCGAAAGAATGATCAGTGTTGAATAAGTACCGGCCAATGGTCGGCCGATAGTCGGGCAAAGCCACATGGGGAAAGTGCGGACAGCGAAGTTTCAGTTGGGTCAGGTGGTGCGCCACAGGATCTTCAGCTTTCGCGGCGTGATATTTGATGTCGACCCAACCTTCTCCAACACGGAGGAGTGGTGGGAGGCCATTCCGGAAGACATTCGTCCCCGGCGCGATCAGCCGTTTTATCATCTCTTCGCCAGAATGATGAGACCGAATACATAGCCTACGTGTCGGAACAAAACCTGTTGCCCGACGATACGGGCGAACCTGTGCGCCACCCCCAGGTGCGCGACGTGTTCGACAGGCGCGACGGCACCTACTGCGCCCGCCTGGAAAACTTCCACTAAGCCCGCGCGATCCTCAGACTGCGCGATGGCAGCCAGTCAAACGAGCGTGATCCTCTAGCCGCATTCGCGGCCAGACCGCCTGGTCAGTGGGGCTGGGCCGTGAGGTCTGTACCGGTCTGGCGGGCCTCCTCCACCTGACGGATGGCGCTGGCAAGGATGTGGGCGGGCTGGGCGCCGCTCACCACGTATTTGCGATCCAAAATGAAGCACGGCACGCCGGTGACGCCCATGGTCTGGGCACGCGCCACTTCGGCCTCGGTCTCGGCAAGATCGGCGTCGGTGGCTAGGAGGCGCGCCACCATCTCCCCGTCCATGCCTGCGGCGGTGCCTGCCTCCACCAGGACAGCATCATCGGTGAGGCAGGCACCGCCGCAGGCATGGACGTGGAGATGGTGGCGCGCCTCCTTGCCACCGACGCCGATCTTGCCGAGACAGAGGCCGAAGTGGCGCGTGCCCAGACCATGGGCGTGACCGGCG
>JBCDCF010000373.1:0-4529 GCA_039182345.1 Pseudomonadota bacterium | reverse complement strand
GGGCGCCTTTGGTCGACCTTCAGATGGTGCAGGGCCACATTGCCGACATGGCGGTGGACATTGATGCCTCCGCTCTCCTTGTCTATCGCGCCGCCTGGGCAAAGGATTGCGGCGCCCCGCGCATCACCCGCGAGGCGGCTATGGCGAAGCTCTTCTCCACCGAGCAGGCGCAGTCCGTCATCGACCGCGCGGTCCAACTCCACGGAGGTGACGGCGTTCGCTCAGGCCAGATGGTGGAACGGCTCTACCGCGAAATCCGTGCCCTTCGCATCTACGAGGGCGCGTCCGACGTTCAGCGCGTTATCATCGCGCGGCAAACCATCGGCTAAGGGTCCGACAAGGGAGAGACCAATGAAAGACCTTGAAAAAGGCATCACCAAGAATGGCGTCGGCTACAAGGAGACCACCTGGAACATCCTTGGCCAAACCTACTTCCCCAAAGCCGTGTGCGAGACGACGTTCGCCTTTGAGACCAACTCCAAGCCCGGTGACTTTGTGCCCGTCCACATTCACCCCACCCAGGACGAGTTCATCCTTGTCCAGGAAGGGGAGTTGGATCTGAAGCTCGACGGTGAGTGGGCCAAGGCCCGCGCCGGCGACATCGTGCGCATGCCCCGCGGCATTCCCCACGGGTACTTCAACAAATCCGACCAGCCGTGCCGCGCCCTCTTCTGGGTCTCGCCCATGGGCAAACTGAAAGACCTGTTCGAGGCGCTGCATGACCTGTCCGACGTGGAACAGGTGGTGAAGATCTCCGCCGAGCACGAGGTCGACTTCTTACCCCCCGAAGCCAACGACTGATTTATGCTTGGACCCTCCGCCCACACCGACACGTTCACCCGTGACAACCTGCCACCGGCCGACCAGTGGCCGGACTTTCTGCTGGACGGATTCGACTATCCCGAACGGCTGAATGCGGCCGTTGAGATGACCGACGCCATGGTCGCCAAAGGATTTGGCGACAACACCGCGCTCATCGGCAACGGCCGTCGCCGCACCTATAAGGAGCTGGCGGACTGGACCAGCCGCCTCGCCCACGCGCTGGTGGAGGATCTTGGGGTACAGCCTGGCAACCGAGTCCTCATCCGCTCGGCGAACAACCCTGCCATGGTCGCCTGCTGGTTGGCGGCCACGAAGGCGGGCGCGGTGGTGGTCAACACCATGCCGCTTCTGCGTGCGGGCGAATTGTCGGCCATTGTCGACAAGGCCGAAATCACCCACGCCTTGTGCGACACGCGCCTGATGGACGAGTTGACGGCCTGCGCCAAGTCGAGCCGGTTTCTCAAAAAGGTCATCGGCTTTGACGGCACCTCCAACCACGATGCCGAGTTGGACAGGCTGGCGCTGGAAAAGCCCGTCACCTTCAATGCGGTCGAGACCGGCCGCGATGACGTGGCGCTATTGGGCTTTACCTCAGGCACCACAGGTTCGCCCAAGGCGACCATGCACTTCCATCGCGACCTCCTCATCATCGCCGACGGCTACGCCAAAGAGGTGTTGGGGGTGACCCCTGACGATGTGTTCGTGGGCTCGCCACCGCTCGCTTTCACCTTCGGCCTTGGCGGCCTTGCCATTTTTCCCCTGCGCTTCGGCGCGACCGCAACGCTTCTGGAAAATGCCAGCCCGCCCAACATGGTGGAGATCATCCAGAAGTACCGCGCCACCGTGTGTTTCACCGCGCCGACGGCCTATCGCGCCATGCTGGCGGCCATGGAGGAAGGGGCGGACCTGTCGAGCCTTCGTGCGGCCGTGTCCGCAGGCGAGACCCTCCCCGCCCCAGTCTATCAGGACTGGATCCAGAAGACGGGCAAACCGATGCTGGATGGGATCGGCGCGACGGAACTGCTGCACATCTTCATTTCCAACCGGTTTGACGATCACAGGCCTGCCTGCACCGGCCGCCCGGTCACAGGCTATGAGGCCAAGGTCATTGACGAGGACGGCAACGAGGCCCCGCGGGGTGTGGTGGGTCGCCTCGCTGTACGCGGCCCCACAGGCTGCCGCTACATGAACGATGAGCGGCAAAAGGCCTATGTTGCCGATGGCTGGAACGTCACAGGTGATGCCTTCTCCATGGATGACGACGGCTACCTCCACTTCGCCGCCCGCAACGACGACATGATCATCAGCTCCGGCTACAACATCGCCGGGCCCGAGGTGGAGGCCGCGCTCCTTTCCCACCCGCAGGTGACCGAATGCGCCGTTGTCGGCGCGCCCGACCCCGAACGCGGGATGATTGTGGAAGCCCACGTGGTCCTCGCCGAAGGCACGCGGGATGAGGCGACGGCCAAGCTGTTGCAAGACCATGTGAAGGCGACCATTGCACCTTACAAGTATCCGCGCAGGGTGATCTTCATCGACGCGTTGCCGAAGACCGAGACCGGCAAAGTGCAGCGCTTCCGCCTGAAAGCACAATGAGCGCGCCCGCCCCATCCACAGCCCCGGAGACGAGGATGCCCCACAAAACAATCCACCCCGACGGCTGGGCGCCTGCGAAAGGTTACGCCAATGGCATGCTGTCGGAGGATGGCACGCTCTATGTGGGCGGCCAGATCGGCTGGACCGCCGCTCAGGTGTTTGAGACGCATGACTTCATCGGTCAGATGGAGCAAGCGTTGCGCAACATCGTTGCGGTGGTGGAAGCGGCTGGCGGCACGGCCGAAGACATCACCCGTCTCACCTGGTTTGTGATCGACAAACGCGAGTATGCCGCCCGCCAGCGCGAGGTGGGCGAGGTCTACCGCCGTGTCCTCGGCCGCCACTTCCCCGCCATGTCCATGCTGGTGGTGGCCGGCCTTGTGGAGGACGAAGCGCTGGTGGAGATCGAGGCCACCGCCTACATCAAACCATAGGGTGGATTGCAGCGCGCTAAACGCTGGCAGCCACGAGTTCCGGTACGGCACACATATGCACCGCCTCCTCCCGCCGCCCATGCCGTGGGGTAGCGCGTGGCCAATCAGCTATTACCAAAGCCGTGCGGGCGAGTACTTCACGCGCCGGATAGGGATGGAGGACTCGATTGAGGCGACGCCGGCGATCTTCGTCAGTCGGCCGGTGAGGAAGAACTCAAACTCGGTGAGATCGCGTACCGCAATGCGCAGGAGATAGTCGAAGCTGCCCGTCATCAGCCAGCAATCCACGATCTCCGGGCAGCGCCCCACCTCCTGCTCGAAGGTGACGAGGCGATCATCCACCTGCCTGTCTAGCCGCACAGACACGAAGACACTGAAACCAAAGCCCATTCTGGTCTCATCGATCTCGGCGCTATAGCCGGTGATATAGCCCTCTCCTTCCAGCTTTTTCATCCGCCGCGCACAGGGTGAGGCGGACAGCCCGATCCGCTCGCTCAGCTCTTGGTGTGTGAGACGGCCATCCCTTTGCAATTCGCGGAGGATTTTCTGGTCAATGTCGTCAAGGCTTGGGCGCATCGGCGCGAGATTCCTGCGTCAAATCGCCAGAACGCGATCGCTTCCCGCGCAAAGGCTCGGTTTTGACGCTACCATTGGCGTCATTTGTCGTCCAATCCCCTATATTGAAGCGGCAAGGGAGAGTGATATGACCACCGACAGTGCACACCTTGCGATCCTTGAGCAGCGCATCCTCTGGCTGTCCCACTGGATGATCCACAACGCCAACCACCTTCGCTCCAAGAAGGATGGGATCAAGGTGGGTGGGCACCAGGCGAGCTCTGCTTCCATGGTGTCGATCATGACGGCGCTTTACTTCTCGGCCCTGCGGCCGGAAGACCGTGTGGCTGTCAAACCCCACGCATCGCCGGTGTTCCATGCCATTCAATATCTGATGGGCAATCAAACGCGAGAGAAGATCGAGAACTTCCGCGGCTATCACGGTGCCCAAAGCTATCCGAGCCGCACGAAAGACACCGACGATGTGGATTTCTCCACAGGATCTGTGGGCCTTGGCGTCGGCATCACTGCCCTTGCGTCACTGGTTCAAGATTTCATCGAGACAAAGGACTGGGGAGATGGGTGCCCTATTGGCCGCATGGTTGCCCTCGTCGGAGACGCTGAGCTCGATGAAGGAAACATCTATGAAGTGTTGCAAGAAGGATGGAAGAACGACCTTCGCAACACATGGTGGATCATCGACTACAACCGCCAATCCCTCGATGGCATCGTGCGCGAAGGACTCTTTGAGCGGATCGAGAAGTCTTTCGAGGCTTTCGGCTGGGACGTGGTCAAGATCAAGTATGGTGCTCTCCAGCGCGCGGCGTTCAAAGAGCCCGGCGGGGAGGCTTTGCGTGATTGGATTGACGCATGCCCCAACGCTGAATACTCCGCTCTCACCTTCATGGGTGGCGCCGTGTGGCGCAAACGTTTGATGGATGACCTTGGCGACCAGGGCGATGTTTCCGCACTGATCGACCGGCGGAAAGATCAAGAGCTTGCGGCTTTGATGGAAAATCTTGGCGGCAACTGCGTGATGACCATGGCCGACACCTTTTCCGCCATCGATCACGACAGGCCCACCTGCTTCCTCGCGTACACCATCAAAGGGTGGGGGACGCC
>JBCDCF010000372.1:0-4537 GCA_039182345.1 Pseudomonadota bacterium | reverse complement strand
GATTATCTGACCGCGCAGATCAACCGCTTCTCCGGCAACGTGTCGCGCACGGCCGAGTTTGTCGGCATGGAGCGCTCGGCGCTGCACAGGAAGCTGAAAACGCTCGGCATTGCCTAAATGCGTGTGGTGATCTGCGGCGCCGGCCAGGTGGGCTTCGGCATCGCGGAGCGCCTGTCCACAGAAGGGCACGACGTCTCCGTGATCGACGTGTCAGCAGAGCTGATCGCCAACGTGCGCGATCAGCTGGACGTGCGCGGTGTCATCGGCCACGGCTCCCACCCGGACATTCTGGCCTCCGCAGGAGCCGACGACGCTGACCTTCTGATTGCCGTCACCCAGGCGGACGAAGTGAACATGGTGGCAAGCCAGGTGGCCCACACCCTGTTCCAGGTGCCCACCAAGATCGCCCGCGTGCGCGCCCAGTCCTACCTCTCGCCGGTCTACCGGGACCTGTTTGCCCGCGAGCATATGCCCATCGACGTGGTGATCTCGCCCGAGATCGAGGTGGGGGAGATGGTGCTGCGGCGCCTTGCCCTGCCTGGCGCTGTGGAGACGGTGCGCTTTGCCGATGACCACATTGTTGTCGTCGGCATCATGTGCGCGGAAGACTGCCCTGTGGTGGACACGCCCTTGCGCCAGCTCACCGAGCTCTTCCCCAACCTCGGCGCCGTTGTGGTGGGGGTCTATCGCAACGGGCGCCTGTTCGTGCCGCGCAGCGAGGACATGCTCCAGGTGGGGGACCTTGTCTACGTGGTCGCCCCGCGCGAACAGGTGCGTCGCACCCTCGTCATCTTCGGCCATGAGGAGCCCAAGGCGAGCCGCGTCGTCATCGCCGGCGGCGGCAACATCGGCTTTTACGTCGCCCAGCAGCTGGAAGCGCGCGAACCGCACACCAGGGTGAAAATCATCGAGGCCTCGCGCTCGCGCGCCATGCGGGTGGCTGATGCCTTGCGCCGTGCCGTCATCCTCAACGGCTCGGCCCTCGACCAGGACGTTCTGCGCGAGGCGGACATTGAGGACGCCGACACCATGGTGGCCCTCACCAACGACGATCAGGCCAACATCATCGCCTGTGTGATGGCCAAGACCCTCGGGTGCGTGCGCAACCTCTCCCTCATCAACAGCGTGTCCTACCCCGCCTTTGCCAATGCGCTGGGGATTGATGCGTACGTGAACCCGCGCGCCGTCACCATAAGCCGCGTGTTGCGCCATGTGCGGCGCGGGCGGATCGAGAGCGTCCACTCCCTTCAAAACGGGTCGGCCGAGGTGATTGAGGCGGAAGCCCTTGAGACCTCGCCCCTTGTGGGCCGGCCGCTACGGGCGCTTGACCTTCCTGAAGGGGTGCGCGTGGGTGCGGTCTATCGGCGCGGCAAGGCCATCGACATCAGCGGAGACACGCAAATCCTTGCCCATGACCGTGTGATCATGTTCGCCCTGGCGGACAAGGTGCACCAGGTGGAACAGATGTTCCGCGTCAGTCTGGAATTCTTTTGATCGTGGAGGGTCTATGAGCCGCATCGCCTACGTCAATGGCCGCTATGTTCCGCACAGGGCGGCGATGGTGCATGTGGAGGACAGGGGATTCCAATTCGCCGACGGCGTCTACGAGGTGTGCGAGGTCTGGAACGGCAAGATCGTCGATATGACGCGCCATCTGGACCGCATGCGCCGCTCGTTGTCGGAACTCTCCATGGCCTGGCCCGTGACGCGGCGTGCGATGGAGACCATCATGCGCGAGGTGGCGGCCCAAAACCGTGTGCGCTACGGCATGGTCTATGTCCAAGTGACCCGCGGCAAAGCCAAGCGCGACTTTGCCTTTCCCGCCCCGTCCACACCGCCGACGCTGGTGGTGACCGCCCGTTCCAACTCCCGCGAGGATGCGCGCAAGGTGGGGGAGAACGGCATTCGCATCGTCACCACTCCCGACATTCGCTGGGAGCGGGTGGACATCAAGAGTGTTGCGATGTTGCCACAGGTCCTTGCCAAACAAACCGCCCGAAGGGTGGGCGCAGGGGAGGCGTGGATGGTGGACAAGGAGGGCTTTGTCACCGAAGGCGCGTCCTCCAATGCCTGGATTGTCACCCAGGACGGCACCCTCGTCACCCGCCCGGCGGAGAGGGGGATCCTGCGCGGCATCACCCGTCAGGCCATCATGGACTATGCCGCCGCAAACGGTATCAAGGTGGAAGAACGGCGTTTTTCCGTCGAGGAGGCGAAGGACGCGCGCGAGGCGTTCATCACTGCGGCAACGGCCATCGTCACACCTGTGGTGCAGATCGATGACAAGGTGCTTGGCAACGGCATGCCCGGGTCGGTCGCCTCAGAGTTGCGCGCGCGCTTCCACGACGGCGTGGAGACCCTTGATATCAACACCTACTGAGGCGCGAGGAAGTTGCACGCGCAGCGCTTGTAGAGGGCGATTTTTTCCCTAGCTACACCGGATGTGTCCGCCGTCCAGCGCGACCTGGTTTTTGTGTGTTGGTCAAAAAACAAGGCGCGGACACCTGATGTGAAGGTGAATAAGAATGGCCGAAAAAGCCCAAAATCTACAGGACACGTTTCTTAACCACGTGCGAAAGTCGAAAACGCCTCTGACCATTTTCTTGGTCAACGGTGTAAAGCTGCAGGGCGTTTTGACGTGGTTCGACAATTTCTGCGTCCTCCTGCGGCGCGACGGACATTCACAGCTTGTTTATAAACACGCCATCTCCACAATCATGCCCAATCAACCGGTCCAGCTGTTCGATCCCAATGAGGAATCGGAAGGGGCGGCACGCTAAGGCCAACGGCCTCCGCCACCGCCTTGTGAGACCTTGCCGCCATGCCGCACAGTGGGCGGCAGCGTCAGGGAAGGGGGTATTGCGTGCAAACAGTTGAAGGCCCGCGGGCCAAAGTCGTCACCAAGCCGACGAGCGAGCCTGCCACCCGTGCGCTGGTGATCTTGCCGGCTTTGCGCGGTGCGCCCGAAGAAGCGCGCTCCCTTGAGGGGCGGCTTGACGAGGCCGTCGGCCTTGCCCTTGCCATTGATCTGGACGTGGTTCAGTCGGGCATCATCCCTGTGCGCGCGCCACGCCCTGCCACACTGTTTGGCACAGGCACGGTGGAGGAACTGGCCGGCCTTGCCCGCGCTGAAGGGGCCGAGCTCGTCATCGTCGATCATGGGCTGACGCCGGTGCAACAGCGCAATCTTGAAAAGGCGTGGGGGGCGAAGGTCCTTGATCGTACGGCGCTGATTCTGGAAATCTTCGGGGAGAGGGCGCACACGGCCGAGGGCTCCCTTCAGGTGGAGCTGGCGCACCTTACCTACCAGCGCAGCCGCCTTGTGCGCTCCTGGACCCACCTTGAGCGTCAGCGTGGCGGCTATGGCTTCCTCGGTGGCCCTGGCGAAACTCAGATCGAGGCGGACCGCAGGCAGATTGCCGAGCGCATCGGCAGAGTGGAGAAGGCGCTTGAGGACGTGCGGCGCACCCGTGCCCTCCACCGCAAACAGCGCCAGCGCAACAACCGCCCTGTGGTCGCCTTGGTGGGCTACACCAACGCCGGTAAATCCACGCTGTTCAACCGCCTGGCCGAGGCCGAGGTGGAGGAGCGCGACCTGTTGTTCGCCACCCTCGACCCCACCTTGCGCAAGCTCGATCTGCCGCACGGGCGCACCGCCATCCTGTCCGACACGGTGGGCTTCATCTCCCACCTTCCCACAAGCCTTGTGGCCGCCTTCCGTGCCACCCTTGAAGAGGTGACGTTGGCTGACCTTGTCATCCACGTGCGCGACATCTCCCACGAGGAAACCGAGGCCCAGGCTGCGGACGTCGTCACCACCTTGCGCGAGATTGGCGTGGAGCCCGACACGCGCAACTTCCTGGAAGTCTGGAACAAAGCCGACAAAGTGCCTGACGATGTGCGCGACACGCTGACATCGGCGGCGCAAGCCCAGGGCGCTGTGTTGATTTCGGCGGCGACGGGGGAGGGGGTGGACGCCCTCCTCCAGGCCATCGAAGACGGCCTTGCGCGCACCTCCCACACCATGACGGCCGATGTGGATCCTGCCGACGGTGCGCTCCTGGCCTGGCTCTATCGCAACACCGAGGTGCTCGACAGGCACGACAGCGACGGCGCCTTGACGCTGACCTTGCGCATTCCCGACGCGCAAAAGGCCGACGCTCTCCACCGTCTCGGCCTTTCAGAGCCCGAGCCTGAAGTGGTGGGAGAGCCTTACCGGCCTTAGCGATTAGGCGGCGGCTGACTCGGCAGCCTTCGCATCGTCCCAAAGCCTGTCCCAGGCGTCGAGGTCGAGGGTCTCAACATCGAGACCGCGGGTCTTGGCAATGGCCTCCATCCTGCGCACGCGCGCCGCGAAGGTGGCGTTAGTGCGTCGCAGGGCGTTGTCGGCATCGATCCCCGCATGGCGGGCGACGTTGACGAGGGTGAAGAGGACATCGCCGAACTCGGCCTCGATCTGCGCGGTATCGCCGGCTTTGACGGCAGCGGTGAACTCGGCCACCTCCTCGTCGATCTTCGCCGCAACGCTCGGCAGGTC
>JBCDCF010000371.1:0-4544 GCA_039182345.1 Pseudomonadota bacterium | reverse complement strand
GGCAAGGACGCCGATCCCCGTCGTCTGCTCGGTGCCGTTGATGAGGGCAATGCCGTCGCGCCCCTCCACGGCAGGAAGGGCAATGCCAGCCGCCTCCAGCGCCGCAGCGCCCGTCATGACGGTGCCGCCCATGGTCGCCTCGCCAAGGCCAATCATGGGCAGGGCCATGTGGGCAAGGGGGGAAAGGTCGCCGCACGCGCCCACTGAGCCATAAGAGGGGACCGTGGGCGTGACGTCACGGTTCACCATGGCGATGAGGGCGGCAAGGGCTTCTGGCGAGACCCCTGTGAGGCCCGAAGCGAGCACGTTGGCGCGCACCGTCATCATGGCGCGCACGGTGTCCTTTGCCATGGGTGGGCCGACGCTGGCGGCGTGGGACTTTAGGAGGCAGCGTTGTTGCTGGCGGTTGAGGTCGGCGGGGATCGCCTCGCCATCCAGCGCACCAAAACCTGTGGTGAGGCCGTAGATGGGCCGTCCCTCCGCCACAAGACGGCGCAGGAACTGCCAGCTTTCCTCAACGGCCGCGGCAGCCCCCGGCGCGATGTCGATGGTGGCGCCACCCCGCGCCACCTCGCCCACAGCCTCAAGGGTGAGGCTGTTGCCGTCGAGGGTGACGCTCACAGGATGGCCGGCAGGTTGAGGCCGTTCTGGCGGGCGCTGTCCTGCGCAATGTCGTAGCCGGCGTCGGCGTGGCGCATGACGCCTGTGGCAGGGTCGTTCCACAACACCCGCTCAAGCCGGCGCGCGGCTTCAGGCGTGCCGTCGGCCACCACCACCATGCCTGCGTGCTGGGAAAAGCCCATGCCGACGCCGCCGCCATGGTGCAGCGACACCCATGTGGCGCCCGAGGCCGTGTTGAGGAGTGCATTGAGAAGCGGCCAGTCGGAAACAGCATCGGAGCCGTCCTTCATGGCCTCCGTCTCGCGGTTGGGGGAGGCAACGGAACCTGAATCCAGATGATCGCGCCCGATCACGATGGGGGCAGACACCTCCCCGCTTGCCACAAGTTCGTTGAAGGCAAGGCCGAGACGGTGGCGATCCCCAAGGCCCACCCAGCAGATGCGGGCGGGCAGACCTTGGAAGGCAATGCGCTCGCGCGCCATGTCGAGCCAGTTGTGAAGGTGGGTGTCCTCAGGCATCAGCGCCTTCACCGCCTCGTCCGTGCGGTAAATGTCGTCAGGATCGCCCGACAGCGCCACCCAGCGGAACGGCCCGACGCCCCTGCAGAAGAGCGGCCTGATATAGGCCGGCACGAAGCCAGGAAACGCAAAGGCGTTCGCAAGCCCTTCTTCCTTGGCCACCTGGCGGATGTTGTTGCCGTAGTCGAGCGTCGGCACGTCCCGCTCGTGGAAGGCGACCATGGCGGCCACGTGCTCGCGCATGGAGGCGCGGGCGGCGGCCTCCACCCTGTCGGGGTCGGTGTCGCGCGCCTCACGCCACTCAGACAACGTCCAGCCTTTGGGGAGATAGCCGTTGAGGGGGTCGTGGGCGGAGGTCTGGTCGGTGACAATGTCGGGCGCCACGCCCCGCGCGACGAGTTCGGGGAACACGTCGGCCGCATTGCCCACAAGGCCGACGGAGCGGGCTTCCCCTGCCGCGGTCCACTGCTCGATCAGTGCCAGAGCCTCGTCCAGCGTGTCGGCGCGCTCGTCCAAGTATCGGGTGCGCAGGCGAAAATCGATCCGCGTCGGGTCGCACTCCACGGCAAGGCAGCAGGCCCCTGCCATCACCGCGGCAAGGGGCTGTGCGCCGCCCATCCCACCAAGGCCTGCGGTGAGGATCCAGCGACCTTTCAGGTCCCCGCCATAGTGCTGGCGGCCTGCCTCGGCAAAGGTCTCGTAGGTGCCCTGAACGATCCCTTGGGTGCCGATATAGATCCAGGAGCCTGCCGTCATCTGGCCGTACATCATGAGGCCTTTGCGATCGAGCTCGTGGAAGTGGTGCCAGTTGGCCCACTCCGGCACCAGGTTGGAGTTGGCAATGAGCACCCGCGGGGCATCCTCGTGGGTCCTGAACACGCCCACGGGCTTGCCTGACTGGATGAGGAGGGTGTCCTCAGGCGCCAGCTCTTTCAAGGCGGCGACAATGCGGTCGAAATCCTCAAAGGTGCGGGCAGCGCGGCCGATCCCACCATAGACCACCAACTCGGCAGGGTTTTCAGCCACTTCGGGGTCCAGATTGTTGCACAGCATTCTGAGCGCGGCTTCAGCGCCCCAGGTGCGGCAGGAGCGCTCCGTCCCCCGATCGGCGCGGATGGCGGGCCTGTTGTGTCCGAACCGCGTCATGAGACGGCCCGCGCTTCGGTGGCGGTGCGGGTGAGGGCTTCTGCGGCCCCATGCAATGTCTCGGCAAGGGCTTTGGCGTCGTCGTGCAGCGCGAAGGGGGGCGTTTCGTCCATATATTGGGCCTGAGCAAGTTCCAGTTGAATGGCGTGGATGCCGTCGTCCGGCCGGCCATGATGACGCACGGTCCACCCGCCTTTGAAGCGCCCGTTCACCACCGTGTCGCCTGCCTTCCTGCACACCGCCTCAAGGGCCGCCTCAAAGGCGGGCGCACAGGTGGTGGTGCCGTCTGTCCCCACATTGAAGCGCGGCAACACCCCGTCGAACAGCCGCGGCACCTTTGAACGGATGGAGTGAACGTCGAAGAGGACGGCAATGCCGTGCCGATCCTTGATGCGCGCCAACTCGCCTGCGAGCGCATCGTGATAGGGGGTGTGGAAGTCTGCAAGGCGCTGCTTGATGTCGGTATCGGTGGGCGCCTCACCGTCCCGCCACAAAGGGTTGCCGTCAAAGTCTGTGGTGGGGATCAGCTCGGTGGTGGCCTGTCCGGGATAAAGGCTTTGGCCCGAAGGGTCGCGGTTGGCATCGATCACATAGCGGTGGAAGCCTGCCACAATGAGGCTCGCCGGCCCGGCAAGGCGGCGCACCAAAGTGTCGATGTGCCAGTCGGTGTCGCTCAGGACCGCGCCAGTCCCATTCAGCCGTGCGGCAATGGCTGCGGGCACGAAGGTTGCCGCATGGGGCACGCTGACAAGGAGTGGGCTATCGCCTTCCCTTAGAGTGAAGGGCGCGCTCATGGGGCGGTGACGGCAAGGGGGCGAAGGCCGCTCGCCTCGGCAAGGGCGTGGGGAACGAGGGTTTTTGCCGCTTCGATATCGGGGGCCATCAGGCGGTCCTCCTTCAATGGCGGCACCGCGCGCCTGATGGCTTCAAGGGCCGATTGAAGGCGCGGGCTCGTCTTCAAAGGGGCGCGGAATTCCACCCCTTGGGCGGCGGCAAGGGCTTCGATGGCGATGATCCCTTCAAGATTGTCCGCCATCTTCAAAAGGCGCCGCGCGCCGTGGCAGGCCATGGAGACGTGGTCCTCCTGGTTCGCGGAGGTGGGCGTTGAATCGGTGGAGGTGGGGTTGGCGCGCTGCTTGTTCTCGCTCATCAAGGCGGCGGAGGTGACTTCGGCAATCATGAGGCCTGAGTTTAACCCAGGCTTTGGCGTGAGGAAGGGCGGCAGGCCGAAGGAGAGGGCAGGGTCCACCAAAAGGGCGATCCTGCGCTGTGCGATGGCGCCGATCTCTGCAATGGCGAGCGCGGTCTGGTCCGCCGCGAAGGCCACGGGTTCGGCGTGGAAGTTGCCGCCCGACACGATCTCCCCCGTCTGAAGGATCAAAGGGTTGTCGGTGACGGCGTTGGCCTCGATCTCCAAGGTTCCGGCGGCGTGGCGCAACAGGTCGATGCAGGCGCCCACCACCTGGGGCTGGCAGCGCACGCAGTAAGGGTCCTGGACGCGCTCGTCCCCCTCGATGTGGCTTTCGCGGATCTCCGAGCCAGCCAGAAGATCGGTGAGGCGCTTGGCAACGGCCATCTGGCCGCGATGGCCGCGCAGTTCATGAAGCTCTGGCCGGAACGGGTCTGGCGAGCCCATGGCCGCATCGGTGGACATAGCCCCTGTCACAAGGCTCGCCTCGGCAGCGCGCAGGGTCTGGAAGAGGCCTGCAAGGGCAAGGGCGGTGGACACCTGCGTGCCGTTGATGAGGGCAAGCCCTTCCTTTGCGGTCAGCACGATGGGGGAGAGGCCGACCTCTTTCAGGCCCTGTTCGGCCGGCAGCGTCTGCCCATTCACCCACACGTCGCCGACGCCGATCATGGCGGCGGCCATGTGGGCAAGGGGGGCAAGGTCGCCCGAAGCGCCCACCGACCCTTGGGAGGGAATGACGGGCAGGCAATCGCGCGACAGCATGGCGTGGATCAGCGCAAGGGTCGACCAGCGCACCCCCGATGCCCCCGACAACAGCCCCGCCACCTTCGTGCACAAGATCAGCCGCACCACAGGCGCCGACAGTGGCGGGCCGACACCTGCTGCATGGGACAAAATGAGGTTGCGCTGCAGCGTCTCGGTATCTGAAGCGCCGATGCGCGTGTTGGCGAGCTTGCCGAACCCTGTGTTGACGCCGTAGACGGGCGCATCACCCTTGGCGGCCGCCTCGATCCGCGCTGCGCCAGCGTCCACCTTGTGCCGCGCATCCTCGGTGAGCGCAGGCACAGCCG
>JBCDCF010000370.1:0-4551 GCA_039182345.1 Pseudomonadota bacterium | reverse complement strand
GCCGTGGTGGCCAAGCACCGCGACTCAGAGTTCAGCCAGACGTTTGACGTGGACAGCGGCGCAGAGGTGGACGTGACCGTCCTTGCCCGCAGGCTGTTCTAGCGAGCTTTCAAAAGCCCCCAAGCGCTGATATGGCCGCGGCATCCGCCGCGGCTTTTTGTGTGCCGACGCTCGCGCGCGCCTGGGTGCCACGCGCCCCGACGATGCAAGGCTGATCCTCTGAGCCGGTGGGGTTGCGGCGAACCCCAGCGCTCTACTGCTCCGGCCCTTTGCTCCAGACGCTGCCGTTAGAACCGAGTCGGCCCCTATGGGGAAACGCAGCGAAGGAGCAGAACTCGGCCGCTGCCGATCAGCGGACGTGATTGTGAAGATTCTGCTTCAGGCTGCGGCCCTCATGGCATCCAAGGGCGTCCCACTGTGTAGCGGGCGTGGCGCGCCACGTCCGTCCGCCGCCCGCAAAGGGATCGCGCTCACGTCACAGCATAGGCTGAGACCGGGAAGCCCTACGGCTGTTAGGCACCGTTGCCGCGTTACTCCGCTGGCGTGGGTGTGGTCTCTTTGGTGTCGGCCGCTGCGGTGACCTTGGCGCTCTTCTCCTCGATGGCACCGAGGAGGATGCGCATCAAGGGTGGCACGATGAGAAGGGTGAGGACGGCCGACAGCGCAAGGCCGCCCACCACCACCGAGCCGAGACCGCGATAAAGCTCAGAGCCTGCGCCGGGCACCAGCACCAAAGGCAGCATTCCCACAACGCTCGTCAGCGTCGACATGAAGATGGGGCGCACGCGGTTGTTGGTGGCCTCAAGGATCGCTTTCTCCGCCGAAAGCTTCTCTGTTCGGTAGTGATAGAGCGTCTGGTGCACAATCAAAATCGCATTGTTCACCACAATACCGACGAGGATGACGAACCCCAATAACGTCAACATATCAAGAGGTTGCTGCTGGAACGTGTTGAGAAGGGCAAGCCCTCCCACCCCGCCGGCCGCAGCCACAGGCACGGAAATCATCACCACCAGAGGCAGGACGAAGCTCTCAAACAAGATCGCCATGACGAG
Source organism: Pseudomonadota bacterium (assembly GCA_039182345.1). GTDB lineage: Bacteria > Pseudomonadota > Alphaproteobacteria > Rhizobiales > Amorphaceae > Acuticoccus. The sequence goes on along the minus strand of JBCDCF010000370.1, from coordinate 3,496 downwards.
GTAGACGATGAAAATGGCAAACAGCAGATTGAGCTGGATGGCCGTCCACGTCTTCGTCAACTCATCGGCCGTACCGGTCAGCGAAAACCGAACCCCCGGCGGAAGGCCCGACGCCTCCAGCGGCTCAACCACCTCGGTGCGCAAGATGTCGAGCGCGGCCTCAAGGGGAAGGTCGTTGGAAGGGCGCACCTCCAAGGTGATGGTTCGAAGGCGCTCGCGGTGGCGGATTTCCGTCGGTCCTGCCGTGACCTCCACGTCCGCAAGGGCGGAGACCGGCAAGATCCGCCCACTGGCGGTGACAACAGGCATCCTCTCGATGGACTGTGTGCGCGCCGTGTTCGTGTCCGAGATTTCGCCCTTCAAGGTGAGGTCGATCCTGTCCGCACCGACGGTGATCTCATCCACCCTCAGCCCGTCATTGTAGGCATCGACCGTTGCGGCAAGGACGCTGGCATCAACGCCTGCATCGGCAAGGCGCAGTCTGTCTGGGGCAATGCGCACCTCTGGCGAGCCCAATTCAAGGCCAGGCAGGGGGCGGAACTGGTGGCCCTCCTGGCGCGGCAAAAGCCCTGCAATCATCCCCGCCGCGCGGCCGGCGACCCCCAGCAGCGGCTCAAGCTCGGGCCCTGAAACGTTGAGCTCAATGGCGCGGCCGCCGCCAATGCCACGGCCGAAGATGGACGGCTGTGTCATGAAGCCGAACGTGCCTGGCTCTGAAAAAATCGGCCGCGACAGGATCGGGATCAACTCCCCCGCACGATCGCCATTTTGTGCCGTCGCGCCCACGAAGGAGGTTCCAGGGGTCGCCACGAAAAAGAACGAATCGATGGCAGGCGGCTGGCCTTCCACGTCCCCGTCCTGCTGCCACAGGGGACGGGCGGCCCCTTCCACCCTTTCGGCAATGGAGTAGGTGGTGTCGAGATTGTAGCCGGGCGGCGGGATCAAGACGCCGAACACAAGGTTGCGGTTGCCCTCAGGCAGATACTCAAGCTTGGGCAGGCTGTTATAGACGAAGATCATCGCCCCGGTGGATATCCCCGCCACCACGAACAGGCCGAACGCGCGGTTGGCGTTGATGGACATCACGTACCGCGACACCACCCAGCGGAAGCCCCTTGCAAAGTGATCCAGCACGGGGATCACCACGGGCTTGCGCACCCCCTTGGTGTCTAAAAGGCGCGACGACAGCGCAGGGATCACCGTCACCGCCACCAGGAGCGACAGCATCACCGAGACGGAGATGGCCACAGCAATGTCGCGGAAGAGCTGCCCGGCCTCCAGTTCCATGGTGAGGATCGGAATGAACACCATCACCGTCGTCAGCGCGGAAACGAGGATCGCCCCCCATACCTGGCGCGCCCCTTCATAGGCGGCCTTTCGCGCCGACATCCCCTCCTGTCTGAGGCGGTAGATGTTCTCAAGGACCACAATGGCCGCGTCCACCACCATCCCCACCGCGAAGGCGATCCCCGCCAGCGAGATGACGTTGAGGGTGCGGCCCAGCGCGCTCATGGCCACGAACGAGGCGATGACGGAGATGGGAATGGCGATGGAGACGATGGCCGTTGCCCGCGGCGAGCGCAGGAACAGCATCAACACCACAGCCGCCAGAACACCGCCCACCCAGATGTTCTGGATGACAAGGTCGATGGCGCCGTTGATGTAGATGGTCTCGTCGTAGACCTGCTCGAAGGTGAGGCTGTTGGCGGTGATGGGGCCTGCGATCAGATCGTCGCGGGCAAGGCGCACCCCTTCCATGGTCTCAATGACGTTGGCGCCGGTCTCGCGCACGACGTTGATGGCAATGGCAGGGTCGCCGCGGTGGCGGATGCGGGTGCGCGGCTCGGTGTAGCCGAAGGTGACATCGGCAATATCGGCCACAAGAACCCTACCGAACCCGTCGCTCCCGGCCTGCTGCACGCCTGAACGCAGCACCACCTCGCGAATGGCGGGGATGGTGTTGAGTTCCCCTTCCGCGCGCACCACGTAGCGCCGTTTGCATTCCTCAACATCGCCTGCGGAAAGGGAGATGTTCTCTGCCCTCAGCCGGTTCACCACCTCAGGGATGGTGAGGCGGTACTGGGCAAGCCGCTCGGGCTTGATGATGACCTGCAGTTCCCTCTGGGAGCCGCCGAACACATTGGTGCCCGACACCCCTTCCACCCGCTCGAACGCCTCGCGCACAACGTCTTCGGCAAAGTCGCCGTAGTGGTGGATGGGGGTGTCGTTGCCCTCCGCCCGCTTCATGATGAACCAGGCAATGGGGTTATCTTCAGACCCTGATGTGCCAAGGACCGGCGCGTCCGCCTCCTCAGGGTAGCCTGAGACACGATCGAGGCGGTTTTTCACCAGCAACAGCGCACGGTTCATGTCCGTGCCGATGGCAAATTCCAGGGTGATTTCCGCCTGGCCGGTCTGGGAGCTCGAGGTCATGGACTCAAGGCCTTCAAGGCCTTTGAGCTCATCCTCCTGGGGGTTCACCAGTTCGCGCTCCACCTCCGCAGGGGCAGCGCCTGGCCACAGGGTCTCCACCGTGATGACGGGCTTGCGTACATCAGGCGTCAGCTGAATGGGGATGGTGGTGAGCGCCAGGTAGCCGAACAACACCGCCATCAACACCGCTGCCACAACGGCAATGGGCCGCTCGATGGCGTAGCGGATGGGATCCATCAGTTGGACACCGATCCTGTGGAAGGCGCTTGCGCGGAGCCTGACTCCACAGAGGCGACCGCTGGCGGCTCGAAGGCAATGGCCTGGCCCGGCCGCAATCGCTCATTGCCGCGGATGACCACAATGTCGCCGTCACGCAGAGCGCCGCTCACCTCGAACCGGTCTTCCACAGCCGCGCCAATGGTGACCCCGCGGGGGGCGGCCTTGCCGTCCTCCGCCACATAGACAATCCACCCGCCGGCTTGCTGCACCAGAGCATCCTTGGCCACTGAAAGGGCAGCGCGGGGTGGGCCCACAGGAGCGTTCACCGTCACCGTCTGACCGGCGGCAAGGGGCTTGTCGGAGCCTTCCACGTCCACCGAGAAGCGCACGGGCCTGGTGCGTGTGGACGGGCTTTCGGAGGGAACGGCTGCGCGCACGGTGGCGGTGCCAAGGGTGCCATCGTCAAGGACGGCAGCGACCTCGGTGCCAGGTTTCAGGGCGGCGACAATCTCGGTCGGGACATCGGCCTCGATCTCAAGGTGCCTGTCATCGAGGATGCGCACCACAGGCGCACCCACCGACACATAGGCGCCAGGGTCAGCGTCCCGCGCCAGGACCACACCGTGGAAGGGGGCAAGGACCTTGGCGTTGTCCACCTCATACTCGGCCCGAGCAACGCCGGCGCGGGCAACGGCCAGGAGCGCTTCGGTGCGCGCCAGTTCCGCACGGGCGCGGGCAAGCTCCTTCGCCAAATCCTCAAAGCGGCCTTGGCTGAATGCGGCCGAGCCCCTGAGGCGCGTGGTGCGCTGGTAGACCTGTTCGGCAAGCTCGGTGTTGGCTTTGG
>JBCDCF010000369.1:0-4565 GCA_039182345.1 Pseudomonadota bacterium | reverse complement strand
CGGGCTTTGCCTACCCTGAGATGCTGGTGGAGGTGGTCCGCCGCCATCACGCAGGCGATATCGACGGCGCCGAGGACGTGTTCGACGCCTACCTTCCCATCGTGCGCCATGAGCAGCAGCCTGGCTTCGGCCTTGCCGTGCGCAAGGAAATCCTGCGCCGCCGCGGCGTCATCCGCTCCGCCGCCGTGCGCGCACCAGGTCCCAAGCTGTACGCGGCTGCCCACGAGGAGCTGACGCGCCTGATGGACCGTCTTGCCCGCAACCTCGATCGTCTTGCACCCGTCAAGGATGCCGCACAGTGAATTTCGACCTTGTCATCAAGAACGGCACTGTCGCGACGGCCTCCGACACCTTTGCGGCGGATGTGGGCATTACCGGCGGCATCGTGACCGCCATCGCCAAGGACCTTCCCGGCGGCGGCGAGGTGATCGACGCCACGGGCAAGCTCGTCCTTCCAGGCGCCATTGAAAGCCACTGCCATATCGAACAGGAGTCGGCGACGGGCGCGATGACGTCGGACGACTACTATTCAGGCAGCGTGTCGGCGCTCCATGGGGGCAACACGTCCTTCATCCCCTTTGCCGCCCAGCACCGCGGCCAGTCGGTCCGCCATGTGCTTGAGACCTACCATGAGAGGGCGCAGAAGTCGGTCATCGACTATTCGTTCCACCTCATCATCTCCGACCCGACGGAGACGGTGCTGAAGGAGGAGCTGCCTGAGGCGTTCGCGTCGGGCATCACCTCCTTCAAGGTCTTCATGACCTACGACAAGCTGATCGTCAGCGACGAGCAGATGCTGGACATTCTCGTCACCGCCCGCGAGCACGGCGCGGTGACGATGACCCATGCGGAAAACAACGCACTCATCAAATGGATGGTGCGCAATCTCGTGGACGGCGGGCACACGGCACCGAAATTCCACGCCGTCAGCCACCCCGCTGCGGCAGAGGCGGAGGCGATCCACCGCGGCATCCGCCTTGCCACCTTCGTGGGTGCGCCTTTGTTGATCGTGCACGTCTCCACCGACGAGGGGGCGCGGCTCGTGGCAGGGGCGCGGCAGGCGGGACACCCGATTTTCGGCGAAACGTGCCCCCAATACCTCTTCCTCACCAAGGAGGATTTGGACAGGCCAGAGCCCGAAGGCGCGAAATACTGCTGCTCGCCCCCCTTGCGGGACGAACAGACGCAAAACGACCTGTGGCGCCACCTTCTGGCCGGCAGCCTTCAGTTGTGGTCGTCCGACCATGCCCCTTACCGGTTCGATGAGACGGGCAAACTTTCCGCAGGTCCGAAGCCGCCCTTCAACAAGGTGGCGAACGGGATGCCTGGGATTGAGGTGCGCGCACCGCTCCTCTTTTCGGAAGGGGTACGCAAGGGGCGCTTGTCGCTGAACCAGTTCGTCGCCTTCACGTCCACCAATGCGGCGAAGATCTTCGGCGTTCATCCGCGCAAAGGCACCATTGCGGTGGGCTCTGACGCCGACATTGCCATCTGGGACCCTGAAGAGACCCGCACCGTGACGGCTGCAAGCATGCACGATGCCATGGACTACACCCCGTTCGAGGGGATGAGCCTCACAGGGTGGCCGCAGACCGTGGTGATCCGCGGGAAGGTCGCCCTGCGGGACGGCGAGCAGGTCGCCGAGCGCGGCAATGGTGTGTTCTTGAAGCGCGACCCGTTCGATTGGACAGGCTACACGCCGCCTCGCCCGCGCGAGTTGGACCCTTCCTACGCGTTCGGCGCCAAGCTTTTGTAGGCGCCGCCAGCCCTTGCGCCCCTCAGCCTTTGCCGTCGATGGCGGCAAGGCGGGCGCGCCAGCCTGTGTCGGCCAGCATGGCGCGCAGGGACGCTTCGGTGGGCGCGTTCATCAGCCGCCAGGCAAGGCTGAACATGCACGACAGCAAAGGCGGACCGTCCAGAGGCGCATCGGCGATGGCGCGCAGGGTGGGCATCCCTGTCCCAAGCATCACGATGGCCTCGGCGCCGCTGCCTTTCACCTTCTCAACGCCCTCCTGGGAGGCGCTGGCGGCAAGGCTGTAGATGGGGTGGAAGGCATCCGACTGGCGAAAGGCTGAGAAGCGCGCCACCACGTCGAGCCCCCGCGCGGTCCAGTAGGCAACGCTCGCATCGTCCAGCGCCTCGTCATAAGGGGAGACGAGGGCGATCTTCTTGGCACCGAGGGCGGCAAGGGAATCAAGGACTGCCGTTGCCGCGGTGACCACGGGGGCGCCGAGCCGCTCTGTGAGCGTTGTCAGCGTTTCATCCTCACGCCTAACGCCAGCAAGGTAGGAGGCGCCTGTGCAGGCAAAGCCCGCTGCCGTCAAAGGGGCATTGGCGAACTGTGTGAGCGCGTCGCCATAGTGGTCGAAATAGTCCACCAGGCGGGCGTGGATGGTAGGCTTGTCGCTGGTGAGGCGGGCATTGAGGACACCCCAACCGGGTGGCGTCAGGATCGCCATCTCGGGTTCGACGGTGGTGTTGGCCTGGGGGGTCAGGACGCCCAGAAGTCCGTGTTCAGCGTATTCCACATGGGTCATGGGTCAGGCCACCTGTTCGGCCATTTTGAGGCCCTCGATCATGGATGACTTCAACAAATACGCCCTCAGCCGCACCTTGTCGGCGGTGGTTGCCTGAAGGTCGGCAAGGATTTCGGCACGCTTTTGCGGGTCGCGGGTGCGCATGCGTGCCCTGTTGCGGCCGGCCTGGGCGAGGATCTGCTCGGCCGCAACGGGGCGCCTTTGCCTGTCATAGCGGTCAAGCCGAGCGAGGGGCGCACCGTCTTGGACAATGTCGAGGATGGCCTCTGACAGGGCGAACGCATCGTGCAGACCGCCGTTCAGACCCATGCCGCCGACGGGGCTGTTGAGGTGCGCTGCATCCCCCGCCAGCGCCACACGCCCCTTGCGATAGGTGGGAACGATGCGCTGGTGGATGCGATAGGGGCGCATCTCTTTGACCATGTAGCCGGTCGGGTTGGGCACGATCTCCTGCATGGCCGCGTCGAGCGCTTCGTCGGTGAGCTGCGCCTCCAAAGGCCGTGTCTCGTCGGGATAGATGGAGACGCGCCAGCGATCGGGCACCTTCAGGAGGGCGAAGTTCCCTTCGTCCTTCCAGCAATAGGTGACGTTGGAAAGGCCCTCCAGATGATCCTCGAAGGGGAAGGTGGTTGTGGCAAGAAGGGTGTTTTCAGGGAACGTCTCGCCCTTAAGCGCAAGTCCGATGGCCCCGCGCACGAACCCTTTTGCGCCATCGGCTCCCACCACCAAGCGGGCGGTGACCGTCTCTCGCCCCGTGTCGGTTTCGACGGTCAGGCGCACATTTTCGTCCTCTTGGGACAATCCGACGGCTCTGTGGCCGTAATGGAGGGCGGCGGTGGGCTCTGCCAAAAGGCTGTCGTGAATGAGGCGCGACAGCTTCCATTGCTCGCACTGGAGGCGATAGGGGTGGGCCGTGTCGTCCTTCAGGACCGACAGGTCGAAGACGGCCCGATCGCCTGAAGGATGCATCCTGATTTGCCAATGGTGGCAGGGAATGCCTTGCGCGATCAAAGGCGTTGCAAGGCCGAGGGTGTCCAACATGTCCAAGGTGGGCGGATGGAAGGTGGAGGCGCGCAGGTCCTGCCCCAGCGCCGGCTCCGCCTCGAAGACGCGCACATGCACCCCTTTGCGGGCCAACAACAGGGCAAGGCAAAGGGCCACAGGACCACCGCCGGAAATGGCCACCTCACAGTCAACGCCTCCGGTCATTGCCAACGGACCTTTTCTTGTGGATGCCTCTTGTCTGCGACATAAGACAAATGGGCTGTCGATGAAACAGGCCTTGAAGGATGAAGCGGTGCAACCACCCCACACCATCACCGCCGACAACGCCGTGGCCGGCCGCGGCCTTGGCGATGGCAAGGCGCTCCCTGTCATCAATCCTGCAACGGGCGCGCAGGCGGGATCGCTGATCGAAGCGGACGCGACGACGGTGGATCGTGCCGTCATCGCCGCACGCCAAGCCTTCGACGAGACCGACTGGCCCACATGGACCGTTGCGGCGCGGCAAAAGCTCCTCCACGCCATTGCCGACCGTGTGGAGGCGCACGCCGATGAGCTGGCAGAGCTTGAGTGCGTTGCCCTTGGCGTCCCCTTGCGGGAGCTGAAGGCCCGCCACATGCGCCGCGCAGCCTACAATTTCCGCTTTTTCTCCGAGGTGATCGGCCAGCAGCGCGGCGCCGTCTACGACCAGACCGACGGCTATCGCACCATGGTGGTGCGCGAGCCTGTGGGCGTTGCAGCCCTCATCGCCCCGTGGAATGCGCCCGTCGCCCTTGCCTCCATGAAGGTGGCCGCCGCCCTTGCCTGCGGCAACACCGCGGTCCTGAAGCCCTCGGAATACACACCCTTTGCGCTGCGACGATTTGTGGACCTTTTGTCGGAGGCCGGCGTGCCGGACGGCGTCCTCAACCTTGTGAATGGGCGCGGACCCGTGACAGGGGCCGCCCTCGTTGCCCACCAAGGGGTGGACCGTGTGTCCTTCACCGGCGGCACACAGACCGGCCGCGCCATCATGGCCGAAGCCGG
>JBCDCF010000368.1:0-4573 GCA_039182345.1 Pseudomonadota bacterium | reverse complement strand
GTGCGTGAGCGCGGCGCGGCGATGAAGGCCTGACAGCCCGCCAGCGCCCACTCCGGCCGGGTCTCCGCCCAGTCTTTGCTGCGTTTTGGAAGGTCGCTGCCATCCTCCGCGCGGGGCAGACGCAGGGCCCGCTCCGTCCGGCTCAACTTGCCGGCCGCGGCAAACCAGTCGCGGGCGTGGGCTAGGTCGGCGGCGTGATCGCCCGACGGTTTGTCGGCCACATAAAGGTGGATGTGGTCGGTGGTGGTGTCGTGCAGCGCCCCCACAAACAAAGTGTCTTCAGGTACGGTGAGGCCCTTGTCCACAAGCCCTTTGCGCACGTCGGGGTCGTTCAGGAGCCCTGCCAGGAGGCGAGCGTTCACCTCGCCGGAAAAGCCGCCACATGCCCCGCAATGGAGAGCGCTCTCGTGCGGGTTGTTGATGACGTTGGCGCCGTGCCCGGCAATCACCACAAGGCGCGCAAACCCTTCGGTCAGGGACATGGCGCGCAGCACGGTGTTGGCCGCGTCAATCCTCTGCTCAAGGGTCAAGGGCGGGTCGAATGTGGGGGCCGGGTCGTCCGGATAGTCCTTGCCTTTGAGGTTGAGGGCATCCCTCACGAGCCGGCTCACGTAAACCGGCCCCATCGCCTCTACGAAGGCGAAGGAGGAGACCGCCGCCAGCTTGAAGCGCCCCCACGCCCGTTTGGCACGGGCAAGGTAGCGGGCCGACTGATCGTCCTCGGCATCCCCGGCCGCGCCCGCATGGGTGTGCACATCAGGGTTGAGGAGGACAGGAAGGCGCTTTTCCACCACGTCGGAGGCAAACCGCCTGTGTGCTGTTGCCACGCCGAAGAAGCCGGCAAACCCCAGCGTCTGGATGGACGGGTCCACCGCCTCCAGCGACCGCCTGAACACCTCTGAGCGCACATCGATACAAAAGGCGGCTTGCAGGGCGGGCCTGTCATCGTTGGCGGGCTTGGGCGTACCGTCACCGCGCAGGAGCGCGATCAAACGGCGCTGGGCTGCCCTTTCATTGGCCTCCTGCAAAATGGCGTCGATGATGTGACTGTCGTCCGCCGACACAGGCTTACCGTGGATTTCAACGCTCTTTGCAAAATCTTCGGCGACAGCGTCCTTCGCATGGCCATAGAGCGCGTCTTCCCACACGAGGCGGATCGCCAGAAGCTCGATGGCCGTGTCGTCGGTCTTGCCTTTGAGCTCGGCCTCCCAGCCGCGATAACGGGCGAGCTGCGCCCACCCGCCAAGGGAAGTGAGGAGGGCATGGAAGTAGCTCTCCATCGCCTCCTGGCCGAGGCCAAGCCTGTGGGCAATCTGGGCAATGGCCTCGTGGGCGTTCTGGGGTGTTGCGGCCACATGCCGGGCAAACCCTTCAAGGCCGAGGATTTCGGGCGTCAGGTCGTGGATGGCCGCTTCCCGCCATGTGGCGTAGACGCCGCCGCTGGTGGGGGCGGCCCACAACGCCTGGCCCTCATCGAAATACCCTGCGGCCCAAATGCCGATCCTCTCGGCAATGACGGCGGGCCAGTCCGTCCCTGTGACCGCGGCCGCAAGGTCGGCAATGTCGGGGACTTTGACAGGCGCCACGGTTTCTTCAGTGGCTGCGGCCTTGAGGGCGGCCACGGTGTCCGGCCCGCGACCCTCCGGCGCGTCCTTGAGGGCCGCTTGAAGGTCCTCGTCAGTGATGGTGTCACGGGCGATCTTGTCGGCAAACCACTCCCGTTTCATGGTCACGCGGATGCCGCCGACCCTTTCAAGCCGTGCCGCCGTGTGGGAAAGAGCCTCCCCCGTTTGGCCAAGGAACGGGTTCACCGCCACGCTGGTGGACAAGGGAAAGAGCGGAGGAATGGCGTTTACGGCCGCGACGGCAGCGTCCACTGCGGCGCTGTTGGGCAGTTTGGTGAGTTCGGTCATGATTAGCGTTCCGGGTGCGCGGTCAAAGGGCGAAGGGGCGGATGGGAGAGAGGGCGCCCCTCATCGTTCCGCTGCCGCTCTATGGGTCGTGTTGGACCAGCTGCCGAGGAGCCGGTCCGTCACCGCGTTGGCGTAAAGCCCGTTGGCAAGGTGCACACGCAGCCCTGTCATGGCCGGGTGGTAGGCCCACAAGGGGAACATGGCCTGGGCCACAGCCACCGCGCCGAAGGAGAGGAGGGCGAGCACCATCAACGCCCACTCAAGGGGCCCTGGTGAGGGCGTCGCCGGCAGGGCGTTCACCGTCAACCATTCCGCGCCCGTCTGCAGTGCAAAGTAGGCAATGGCGGCTGCCGCCGAGTAGACCGAGGTGCGCCAGGTCAGCGCCCGCGGCGCCGCATCCGCCAACCCCTGTGCCACCAAATAGGCGACACCAAAAATCAGGATCGCACCGAGGGCGATGGACTGGGGCGACTTGGTCTCCACCCCGAAGGAGAAGGCCACCACCACATAAATGGCGATCGCCACCAGGAACGCCCGCCCCACAGCGGCCGCATTGGGCACGGCAATGGGACCCGGCCGTTTGATCTTGGCCACATTCTCCACCGCCATCCCAGAGGACAGAAAGGCGTGCGCCTTATAGAGCGAGTGGGCGACAATGTGCAGAAGCGCCAGGGGAAACAGCGCCAGACCACACTGCAAGATCATGAACCCCATCTGCGCCACGGTGGACCAGGCAAGCGAGGTTTTCACCGCGGGCTGGGTCAGCATCACCAGTCCGCCGAACAGTGCGGTGAAGCCCCCCACCATCACCAAGATGGCAAGCACCCCCGGCGCCAGCAGCATCACGTCCGCAAACCGGATGATAAGAAAGCCACCCGCGTTGATCACGCCCGCATGAAGGAGGGCCGACACTGGCGTTGGTGCTTCCATCACCTCCGTCAGCCAGCCGTGGGTGGGAAACTGGGCAGACTTTAAGAGCGCTGCGATCGCAATCAGCCCCGCCGCAAGGACAACACTCCAGGAGGCAGGCTCCACCTTGGCCGCTGCCAAGATGGCGCCGATGTCGCCCGTGCCATAGTGAACCCCAAGGAGGATCACCGCCAGGATCAGCGCAGCATCGCCCACCCGCGCGCTGACGAACTTTTTGCGCGCTGCAGGGATGGCGCGGGGCCTGTCCTTATAGAAGAGGAGCAGCTTGTGGAGGAAGAGGCTGACCGCCACCCAGCCCACCACGAGCTGGAACAAGGTACCTGCCTGGACAAACACCAGGACGGCCGCCAGCGTCAGGCACAACCAGCCCGTGAAGGCGCCTTGCCTGTCCTCGCCGTCAAGGTACGTGGCGGAGTAGCGCACCACCACCCAGCCCACCGCAGCCACCAGGATGAGGAGGACCACGCTCACCATGTCGATGCGCGAGGCAAAGGCGATGTACCCGATGCCGATGGCCGGTGAGGTCAACGCCCCGCCCGTGTAAAGCGCCACGGCGGCGGCGAGGGTGGACAAAAGTGTTGAAAGGGTCGCGATCTCGGCAATGGCGAGCGTCACCCGAGGGCGTCGGCCAGGACCGGTGAAGGCCACTATGGCGGCAATGGCGAGGATGATCGGTCCGATCATCGGCAAAAATGACGTCAAGGCGAACCCTCCGGCGGTGCAATCGGCTCAGGCCGCGGCATTTAGCGCTCAAGTCGCCCTGAGGAAAATACATTGATTGCGTACTTTCGTTCGATAAAAGAGAACGATGGAGGATCTGAACTACCGACACCTGCGCTACTTCTGGGCGGTTGCGCACGAGGGAAACCTCACACGGACAGCCGCGCGGCTGAACATTTCCCAGTCCGCCCTCTCTGTTCAGATCAAGCGGCTGGAAGAGCGGCTCGGCCATGCCCTTTTCGAGCGCCATGGGCGCCAGTTGCGCCTGACGGAGGCGGGGCGCGTGGCGCTCGACCATGCGGATGCCATCTTTGCGGCGGGTCGAGAGCTTGTGGGAACGCTCCGCCAAGCCGGTCCCCAGCGCAACACGGTGCGGGTGGGGGCGCTCGCCACCTTGTCGCGCAACTTTCAGATCAGCTTTTTGCGGCCGATCCTGGAAGGAGACTTTGAGATCATCCTGCGCTCAGGCATCACCGCCCAGCTCTTGGAAGACCTTGATGCGCTGCGGCTCGACGTGGTCCTCCTCAACCAGCCTCCTGTCGCAACGGCAGGGGAGGCGTTCGTGTCCCACCGGCTGGACGATCAACAGGTGAGCCTTGTGGGCACCCCTGCCTTGGTGGGAAACGGCGCGCCTCTGGTGGAGCTTCTGGCCACCCACCCCGTCATCCTGCCGTTTTCTGAAAGCGGGGTGCGGGTGGGGTTCGATGCCATCGCCGCGCGCAGCGGCGTGACCCCGCGCATTGCTGCTGAGGTGGACGATATGGCGATGGTCCGCCTCCTTGCCCGCGAGGGTGTGGGCCTTGCCGTCATCCCCCCCATTGTCGTGCAGGACGAGCTTGCAAGCGGCCTGTTGATGGAAGCCCACCGTTTTCAGGGAATCAGCGAAACATTTTACGCGGTCACCCGCGCGAGGCGGTTCCCCCACCCAGCGCTCAGCCGCCTCCTCGGCGATGACGCGTAGCGCCTTAGGATGTGCTCTAGATTTGGCGCGGCACGGTGGCGATGGCGCT
>JBCDCF010000367.1:0-4574 GCA_039182345.1 Pseudomonadota bacterium | reverse complement strand
CGGGTGCCACCGAAGCGGCGCTTGCCCCGCGGGGAAACCTAGTGGTGCGCGCTTTCCGTGCCGTCTTGGGGTTTGCTGTGACCGTGCCAGTCGCGGTGATTGCGCTGGCGCTCGCCGTGGCGGGGCTCGGGTACCACGTTTACGGCACCATCCCCCAGGAACTGAGCCCGGGGGAGGATCGCGGCGTCGTGTTCGTGCCGTTGACGGCTCCGCAAGACGCCACCGTTGCCTTTACCGACACCGCAGCCCAGCAGGTGGAAGCCGTGGCGCAGCCTTTGCTGGAGGCGGGGGAGGTTGCCTCCATCTTCACCTTCAGCGGGAGTTTCGGGCGGCAGAACAGGGCCTTCGTGGTCCTGCGTCTTGCCGATTGGGCCGACCGCGAGACATCCCATAGGCAGATTGCCAGCGAGATGGCGCCAAAGATGCGCCACATCACCGCTGCGCGAGGCCGTCCCATCACCCCTGCAGGGTTGGGTCTGCGCGGCAGCCGCACACCGCTGCGCGTTGTGGTGAGCGGTCCTGATTTTGACCTTGTAAAGGAGTGGGCGACGACGCTTCTTGCCATCGCACAGGAGAACCCGAACCTTCAAAACATGGAGATGGACTACGAGGAGAACTTGCCTCAACTGGACATCCATGTGGACAGGGCGCGGGCGGATGACCTTGGCATCAGCGTTGAGACCATTGCCACCACCTTGCAGACCTTGCTGGCCTCCAGCGAGGTGACCCGGTTTGTGGATCGCGGCCGGGAGTACCCCGTCCTCCTCCAAGCCGATGAGGCCGACAGAACCTCGCCCTCCGACATTGACTTCATCTTCGTGCGGGCTGGCGACGGCACGTCCCTGGTGCCGCTCAGCGCGTTGGTGGATGTGGAGACGGTGGCGGCTGCGGCGGAGCTAAGGCGCTACAATCGCCTGCCGTCCATCCGCGTGGAAGGCTCGCTGGCGGAGGGATATGCGCTTGGCGAGGCCATTGCCTTTATGGAGGAGGCGGCGGCGAACGCGCTGCCGCCTGAAGCGCGCATTGGTCTTGCCGGTCAATCCCTTCAGTTCAAGGAAACGTCTAGCGGTGCGATGATCACCTTTGCCCTTGCGCTGGTGATTGTGTTCCTCGTGCTTGCGGCCCAGTTTGAAAGCTTCGTGCACCCTTTCATCATCATGCTGACCGTGCCTTTGGGGGTGGCGGGTGCGTTATTCTCGCTGGCCGCCACGGGTCTGACGCTGAACATCTACAGTCAGATCGGGATCATCTTGTTGATCGGACTGATGGCAAAGAACGGTATCTTGATTGTGGAGTTTGCCAACCAACTGCGCGATGCCGGCAAGAGCGTTGTGGAGGCGGCTGTGGACGCGACGGTCCTGCGGCTGCGGCCCATCGTGATGACGGTGATCTCCACCATCCTCGGCGCCGTTCCCCTGGTGATTGCCTCGGGCGCAGGGGCGGAGAGCCGGGTTGCCATCGGCACGGTCATCATCGGCGGGCTGTTGGTGTCGAGCATCCTCACCTTGTTCCTGACGCCGGTCCTTTATGCCCTTCTTGCCCGGTACTCAAAGCCGCGCTCGGCGGTGAAGCGGGCGATGGAGCGGGAGTTGAGTGGGGGCCTGGGTCGACCGGCCGAGCCCGCCGAGTGAGTGGGGATGGCGTTTTCGGCTGATGGTGTCGGGCCGAAACATTGGCCGCCGAACACAATGACGTTTGGCCACAAAAGCTTTATCTTACTCTGACGTTGCTTGGCCGATGATCATGCCGGCTGGTCCGGCGTGGTCAGACATCAGCGCCCGAGACGAGGCGCTGAACCCTTTGCTCCGGCCGCGCTGCCCAACAAACCTTAGTCCAGGTGGTTGTCAGGCAACCGATCTCAGTGCGCCCATCAGGTCACAGCGAGGGATTGGGAGGACAGGTGCAGGTCCAGCGACAGGCGCCCCTCGTTCACGAGCCAGCGTCTCAGTGTGAAGGTACGCGCCCCTGAGCGGTGCATGGGGTCGGCCTCGGCAAGCGCCCGCGCTGCCTCCAGCGACGATGCACGGTAAATGATCATTCCCGAGCCGGCCGCCTGGGTGCCGCTTTCGTCTGACAGGGGGCCGGCGAGAAAGAGACTGCCGTTGCTCTCGCATGTCTTTTGATAGCCAAGATGATCGTGAAGAGATGCTTTGACGGCGGCAAGATCTCCCGCGGGACGGCTTTCGACCACAAACATCTCCAGCCCCAGCGCACCGCGGGCGCGCACCTCGCCACGGTAAGTGTCCCACTGCATAGCATGTTCTCCGATTTTCCAACATCTGGCGTCATAATATCGATATTTTGTTGACAAGTGAACCGATGGTCGACGATGATCGGAAGGAGAGGAGAGATCGATGCGCTTTTTGGTCGGAACGTATCAGGGTGAAAGGGCGGTGTTCGCGGTGCGCGGCGACAGCGCCGTCAATTTGTCGGCCCGGGATCGGTCCATCGGTGGGGATCTCAGTGCGCTCATCGCCCACGCCGCGGCCGGTCGATCGGTGGCATTCGGCTGGGACGAGAAGGCGACAGTGCCCGTCTCGGCCATCACACCGCAATTGCCTGTGGAGCACCCAGGCAAGATCATCTGCCTTGGTCTTAACTATGTGGACCACGTAAAAGAGGGCGGATACGAGATTCCTGAGTATCCGGCACTGTTCATGCGCAGTCGAACCTCGCTGATCCCTGCAGGCGCGCCAATGGTCCGCCCCAGTATCTCCGACCGGCTCGACTATGAGGCCGAGTTGATGGTGATCATCGGCCGCGGCGGTAAGCATATTTTAGAAGACGATGCCCTCGACCATGTCTTCGGCTACACGATCTTCAATGATGGGTCGGTGCGGGACTATCAGCGCAAGACCCATCAATGGACCCCCGGCAAGAATTTCGATGCGACAGGCGCTGTGGGTCCCATTGTGGTGACCCCTGATGAGCTTCCGGAAGGCGCTGCTGGCCTGAAGATTGGCACGCGGGTGGGCGAGGAGGTGCTGCAAAGCGCCAGCACCTCCGACATGATGTGGCCTGTGGCGCGCACGCTATCGATCCTCTCCCAGTACACGACGCTGGAGCCTGGCGATTGTGTTGCCATGGGAACCCCGCCTGGCGTCGGGCATGCCCGCACCCCGCCGCGCTGGCTGACACCCGGGGAAACGGTGGAGGTGGAGATTGAAGGGATTGGTGTGTGCGCCAACCCCATCGTCGCCGAGGCCGATCCCCACCCCAAGAGCGAGGCTGCGTGAGCGCCGCCGCCTTGGACGGGGAGGACCCGCGGACCGGCGCGCAAGACGATGTGCGCGCCCTGCGCGAAGAGATTGCGGCGCTGGACGAGGCGGCCATCGGCCTGATCCTGTCGCGCGCCCGCTCCCACTATGCGTGGCGCGACCGGCCGGTCCCTGACACGCTCTTGCGGCGCATCTATGAGATCGCGTCGAGCGGGCCTACCAGCATGAACTGCTGCCCGGCCCGGTTCGTCTTCGTGACGTCTGAGGCGGGCAAGGCGAAACTGGCAAAGTCGCTCAAGCCTAAAAATGTTCCCAAAATGATGGCGGCACCGGTGACGGCCATTATTGCCCATGACGTTGAGTTCTGGCGCAAGCTGCCCTTCTTGTTTCCCCACGAAGATCGCCGCCCGTTTTTCGACGGTAAACCCGCACACAGCGAAGAAACCGCGTTCCGGAACGCCACCCTTCAAGGGGCGTACTTCATGATTGCGGCGCGCGCGGTCGGGCTCGACGTGGGCGCAATGTCCGGCTTCTCCAACGCGGTGGTCGACGCGGAGTTCTTCGCAGAGACCACGCTGCGCTCCAACTTCCTGTGCAATCTTGGTTATGGGGACGAGACAGCGCTCTTCCAACGACTGCCGCGTTTTTCTTTCGAGGACGTGTGTTCTTATGCATGAGAACACCAAGACACGCTGACGATCCAAACAGGCCGGCACATGACGATCGGTCGAAAACAACAACGCCAAAGGTCTGAAACAGCCCTGGGAGGCAACCATGCAGGCAAAACATCTGACCCGCGCCGCACTCGCCATCACGCTGACCAGCGCACTTGCCGCGCCGGCGTTGGCCACCGAGACCATCCGCGCGGTGGTGATCGACGGGTATCCTGAGCGCTCCATGTGGGTGCAAGAGTTCTCCAACTTCTTCATCCCGGAGGTGGACAAGCGGTTGGCTGAGACTGGCAACTACAAGATGGAGTGGCAGGAGAACTACGGCGGGACCATCGTCAAACCCAAAGGTGTCCTTGAGGGGATCGAACTGGGCCTTGGCGATATTGGGATCGTGACCACCATCTTCCACTCCTCCAAGTTGCCAAGCCAAGCGCTTGCGGCGGTCACCCCCTTCATCTCGGCCGATGCGCGCCATGTGGCCAAAGCGGTGGACGAGATTGCCCAAGAGTTTCCCACCATGCGGGAGGAGTTTGAGGCGCAAAACCAAGTGTATCTCGCCACAGGCGTTGTGCTGGATACGTACGAGGTTTTCAGCACCGAAGAGGTGAGCGGCCTCAAAGACATTGAGGGTGACAAGGTGGCCGGCGCCGGCTTGAACCTGAGGTATCTTGAAGGGATCGAAGGG
>JBCDCF010000366.1:0-4588 GCA_039182345.1 Pseudomonadota bacterium | reverse complement strand
CTTCACTGCCGCATCCGCGAGCGTCTTGTGGCCCACCTGCGGGAGCTGGACGAGCCGTCGGACCTGCCGCGCACCCGCATTGCTTACGTCAGCGATGCCACCGAGGCGGGGACTGGCGAAAAGAGCACCTACAAAGAAGGCATGGTGGAAGACACGGGCGAACCCCTGTCGGACTCCATCCGCGATACCGCAAGAGCTGCCTGACCCGGGCCGCTCTCGCCCCGATCACAAGACGGAGGACGTGGCTGCGCCACAGGCGCGGGTCACGTCCTCCACCGCGTTGGTGAAGAGGACATTCACCGGCCTCACGGTGCGCCAGTCACGCTCGCCCTGGCTTGCGCGCTTCGGCGAGCATGGTGAGACCTTGGATCATGGGCGCAACGCTCACGTCCTCAAAACCCGCCACTTCCAGCGCATCCTTCAGCCACGCATCATCAAGGGAGCGCGCCTTGGGCGTGAAGGCGGTGTGTTGAAGCTGCCAGAGCGCGGCAAGCTTTGGCCCATCGCGCGCCCCCGACACAACGAAATCGTGGATCATCAGCCGCCCGTCTGCGGACAGATGGTCGAACGCGCGGGCCAGAAGGTCGCCATGGGTGTCACCGGGGATGCCTGAAAAGAGGTAAGACATCAAAATCCCATCCACAGGACGGGGCCAGGGGGCGACCAAAGCGTTGCCGTCCTTATAGGCGATCCTGTGAGACAGACCCGCGGCGGCCACATGCTCACGCCCGATGGCAGCCACATTCGGAAAGTCGATCACCGTGACCGAGAGGTCCGGGAAGGCCTTGCACAAGGTGATGGCGAAAGCGCCTGTTCCGCCGCCCACGTCCAGAAGGTGGCGCGCATCGCTCAGGTCGACGGACTTGGCAAGCCCGCGGGCGGGACCAAGCGAACCTGCGTGCTGACTGTCTGAGTAAAGGCGCGCCTCGGCGGGGTCGGAGAACCACTCCTCGTAGGAGGCCGTGGCATCTTCCCCCAGACGGTCGGCAAGCGCATCGCTCAACTGGTCGAGGAGGCCGTACATCTGCCGATCCACCTGAAAGCGCAGATAATCGCCGAAATCGTACTTGGCGCCTTTGACCAAAAATGCGCTGGCCGCGGGGGCGTTGGCAAACCGGCCCTCGTCCACACTCACGAGCCCGAGGGAGGCAAGGGCGGTCAGGAGAGTGCGGGCACGCTCGGCATGAAGGCCAGCGCGCTCCCCCACCTCTTCGGCGTTGGCAGGTCGTCCTTCAAGGGCAGTGAAAACATCGTGGTGGAGAGCG
This sequence comes from Pseudomonadota bacterium, assembly GCA_039182345.1. Taxonomy (GTDB): domain Bacteria; phylum Pseudomonadota; class Alphaproteobacteria; order Rhizobiales; family Amorphaceae; genus Acuticoccus. The sequence goes on along the minus strand of JBCDCF010000366.1, from coordinate 3,323 downwards.
GCGAAGAGAGCCTTCGAGCCCATGAACCCGAAGGCGATGTCGGAGATTTCCTCAGCTGTGGTCAGTTCGGCCATAAGCTCCTCTTGCAATCCACCCCCCTGTTTAAGGCATGTGGCAAGAGAAGCGAACCGTGTGCCAGTCTGGATGAGGACAATCCCTTATGGGCTGGCCAACCGATCCAAAGCCCCGCAGAGACCGGCGCGAGGCCGATCGCCCCTAGCTCGATGCCGGCGCTGCGGTCAGCCGGGCCGCGTCCGACCGCACGCGTTTGACCATGGAGGCAAGGCCGTTGGAGCGCTGGGGGGTCAGGTGATCGTCAAGCTCCAGCCGGCGCAGGAAGGCCTCCGCATCCAGTTCGGGCACGCTTTCAACGGGTTGGCCGTCATAAAGGGCGATGAGAATGGCAACGAGGCCGCGCACGATCATCGCATCGCTGTCGCCTTGAAGGTGGAAGTGGCCATCCTCCGCGCCGGTGCGCAGCCAAACTTGCGACACGCACCCGTCCACCTTGGTGGCATCGCTTTTGAGGGCGTCAGGAAACTCCGGCAGCTCGCGCCCCAGTTCGATGACGTAGCGGTAGCGCTCTTCCCAATCGTCGATCAGTTCGAACGCGTCCTCAATGTCCGCAGCCCTTTGCGACGCCTTAGTCATTTCGCTCCATTCCCGCCCGAGTGGCCGTCAACTCTCCACATAGAGCACGCGGGGCCGATCCGCACGCTTACGGCCCCAGAGTTCGTCAAGCCGCAGCCACTGCGATGGCGCTCAGTGGCTCAGGCGCGGGGCCGATAGTCCTGTGTTCCCCAGTGCACCAAGGGACCTGAAGCATTGCCTTTGGCCTCTGCGGCAATGCCGTAGTGGGCGGCCAGGCGATCCAACGCCAACCGCAGGATCACCTTGGCGCTGCGGGCGGGCCAGCGGTTTTGCTTTTCCACCGCCTCCAGCCCCAACTGGTCGCAGCACACCCCCACAAGCACATCGCAAAGGCCGGGCCCCACCGCCGCAAGGGCCTTTTCCACACGGCGGCGGGCGTCGGAGGCGGCCTCGGAGACGGTCATCCCATCGCGCCTTGTGCTGCCGCGCACACACGAGGCGTCCCAGGCCTGTGTGGTGCGCGCGCGCTGATGGCCCCTCTCATAGTCGGCAAAAAGGCGATGGCCTGCAAGGCTTTGCTCCGGTGTGATCATCGGCGCGCCGGACTTGTCGCGCCGGGTGGAGAGCCACGCGAGGGGGCTTTCGGCCGCATTCAGCTGGACTGCGCCCGCCTCCTGCAAAGGCTGAGATGGGGCCACCACATCGCGGTGCTGCGCCTGGTAGACATCGTCCACGCCGCCTGAAAGAGCGCGCCGCAAGAACATGCGCCCGGCATCGCTGCGCGTCACCGTGTCACGGACCCGGACCAGCAAACCATCGCTGATCATGCGCCCGACGGTGGCCGCATCGGCCCGCACCTTGGTGCGCCCGCCAGGGCTCGTGAGCACCAGCGCTCCATCCTTGGCAAGGGCTTTGTGCCCCTCCCCCATAGCCCGCAGGGCTTTGACGATGGCCGCGCTCATTCCACGCCCTTCGGCGCGACGGTGCGGCAGGTTTCCATGGAGTTCAGCCAAAAACCCAGAACGTCCTCAACGGTTTGAACCAGGTTGTCGATGACGGCATCATCGCGCCTGTCCTCCACCACACGGCAGGCGTGGGCGGCCGTTGTGCGGTCGCGGCTGAACAGCGCGCCGGCTTCGGTCAGCGACCAGCCGAACGTCACATGGGCACAGTACATGGAGATTTGCCGTGCGAACGCCACGGGCGCTGTGCGCCGTGTCTTGGCGGCCAGTTCTTCCACGGGCAGGTTGAAGGCGGCCGCGACGGTCACCTCGATCATGCGGCGCATGGTGCGCCGATCGACCATTTTGTTGCGGTATTGAAGCGCCCTGGGCTCCAGGACCACCAACTCTTCTGATTGCATCCCACGACCTTTCGCCATTCCCCTCGAAGGCGGCGCACTTGCACTCACCAACAACAATCTAAAGTTGGTGCAGAAAGCCGGGGATAAGTTCAAGCGTGATGCATATAATTTTTGACAAAATATGAATCATGTGGCGGCGATGTCAGGAGAACGGCTGACGAATAATCCCCGCCGTCCTTGATCGGCATAATTTCGTCCCACCAAGCCCACAGTGAGGACGCAATCCATGCCAGACAACGCCCCCCTGCCACATCAGCAACAACAATCTTTGGTTGTGGATGCCGATACGCCGCCAGCACAGGCGCGCCTAACAGGACGGCTTCGGTGCAGAACCGTTGATGTGTCAGAGATTTGGCCGATGGCGGAGGGTCGCACATCGGTGGCGCGGCTGCGTATGGAATTGCGGCGCGAACGTGCCAAAGGGATTGAGGGTCACTGGTCCTACGACCTTGCCCGCCACCTTTCGCTCACCCGTCAACTGAAGCGCGCCGAAGCCATGTGAGTGGCAGCAGAACGCCTTGAACGGATCGGGGCATGAAGGTGGCCAGCCGGCGTCTTGCACGATGCATCGTGCTTCGGCGAACCTCGCCGGGGGCCGACAGCGGCATAAGCGTCGCTTGGGACTGACGTCGCGTCTTTGGCCCGAGCGACACCTTGGCGGCGCGATCGATGACGCTTGAAGAGCTTTGCTCCCCCTCGCCATCCGGGCGGAGGGACAGGCGCCGGCACGAAGGTCCCGGCGCCGTGTTGTCTTGAAGGGTCCGCGGGGTTGCGGACGCCTGTGGTCTTACGACGAAGACTTGCGGCCGCGACCGGCAGGCTTCTTGCGCTGCTGGCCAAGACCCATGCGCTTTGCCAGCTCCGAGCGGGCGGCGGCGTAGTTCGGCGCAACCATCGGGTAGTCGCTCGGCAGATTCCAGCGCTCGCGATACTCTTCCGGAGAGAGATTGTAGTGGGTCCGCAAGTGACGCTTCAGCGACTTAAACTTTTTCCCATCCTCAAGACAGATGAGATAGTCAGGCGTTACCGATTTCTTAATAGAAACGGCAGGCTTCAGCGGCTCGGGCTCGGGCTCGGGCTCTACACCATTGGTTTTCTGAAGCGCCGCGTAAACCTCTGAGATCAAGGTGGGCAGTTCCTGGGCGCCAACAGAGTTGTTGCTCACATACGCAGAGACGATTTCTGCAGCCAGATCGATAAGGTTCGAATCATGCTCGGGTTCGGACATCGGGTCACTCGTTGTTGTTCTGGATCGTGAAGCCGTCCACGGCGGCGCGGTGAGGCTTGATGACGACTTCACTCCAATTTATTCGATGAGTGCAGGCCCCGCAATATAAAATCGACCATGATTTTAATCAAAGCGACTGAG
>JBCDCF010000365.1:0-4592 GCA_039182345.1 Pseudomonadota bacterium | reverse complement strand
TGTACTTATATCGGGCAAGCTCAACGTCATGTATGCCGAAGTTTGTGATGTAATTGACGCCGTTGGGCCACATCGACTCTGAGAATAAAATTCCCTTCGTTCCAAATTCTGTATCCTTAAGGAATTCAAATGCGCCATATTTGCTGCGTCGGTAGCCACAGCGTTCGAAGTCGGCTGCGAGGAATGCGACCAACTCTTCGTTGAGTGTCTTGCCTGACTTTACCATTGGCCCTCGCGGCGCTTCGGAAACATAGAATTGACCGTCAACGGTCTGACTTGGTCCGTCAAATCTTGCCGAGACGGTTGGGCCGACAGGCGTACGTTCTGTTGTGCACACACCATCCGATTGGATGGTGAGGGGCTGGCGGTACGCGCTCACACTCTCCACATTGAAGCGGCGGCGACATTGGATTTTGTCAGCGCTCCATCAAGGGGAGGCGTCCTGTGGAGGAAGCAGCCAAGTCGACTTTGAGTGCGGCGGTCAGCGTCGGTCCTGACGGCATTACCGTGGATGCGAAAGTGCTGGCCCCCAAGCTCGGCCTGACGCCTGAGGTGTTGCAGGCCAACATGAACCAGCTTGTGACGCGCTCCGAGACAGGCATTGACGAGGACGAAGGCCGCACGCGCCTCACCTTCCGCTATGGCAAAGCCCAGTGGCGCATTGTCATCGAACCTGACGGGCACGTGGTGGAGGACGACTGGAAGCCCAGCGAGGATTCGCGTGGCATCGACCTTCTTGCCCGCGCACGGGAGCGATCTTCAGGCTGACCCGCTCCCGCCACCATTTGATTGTCATGTGTTTTGTGGATGTTGCGTTTTGAGTGTTTCCGTACCGTCGCCCAAACGCCTCGAGACAGGGCTGAAAGGCCGCATCGGCTGGGTGATGTTCGACTGGGCGTATCAACCTTTCTTCGCCCTCGGCACCTTCATTTTCGCCCCTTACTTCGCCACAGGTTTTGTGGGGGATGCTGCCCGCGGTCAGGCGCTGTGGGGCTATATGCTGGGCGCTGCGGGGCTGACGGTGGCCTTCCTCAGTCCCTTCCTCGGGGCAGCGGCCGATGCGGTGGGGCGGCGCAAGGCGTGGATCTTCGTCTTCATGATCCCCACCATCGCAGGAAGCCTCATCATCTGGCTTGCCGCCCCGGGAGACACTCATCTGGTGTTGGCAATCCTGGTCGCCTACGGCGCGGCTGTGGTGGCTGCGGAGTTCGCCACCGTCTTCAACAACGCCATGCTCCCCAGCCTTGCTGAGGACGATGCCATGGGGCGCCTGTCAGGCATCGGCTGGGCCATGGGCTATGCGGGCGGGTTGATTGCGCTGATCTTCATCCTTTTGACCGCCGTGCTGCCCGAAACGCCTTTGTTCGGCCTTGACCCTTTGGCGCGGGAGGCGGACAGGATCGTCGGCCCCTTCGCCGCTGTCTGGCTGATTGTCTTTCTCATCCCTTTCTTCGTGTGGACGCCTGATCTGCCCCACACAGGCCGGTCCTTGCGACAGGGGGTGGGCGAGGGCGTTGCAAGGCTACGTGCCACACTTGCCAAAGTGCGCCGCTACAAAAACATCGTGCGCTTTCTCCTGGCCCGGATGCTCTACCAGGACGGGCTGACGGCCATTCTCTCGTTCGGCGGCATCTATGGGGCAGGGGTGTTCGGCTGGGACATCACCACCCTTGGCCTTTTTGCCATCATCTTGATCGCGGTCTCCGTCCCAGGCTGTCTCATCGGCGGGGTCATCGACGACCGGCTTGGCGCAAAGACCACTGTGTTGATGGCTGTGATGGGGCTCATCATCGGCACCGTCGGCGTCCTATCGGTGGGGCCGGACACGGTGCTCTTCGTGATTCCCGTAGAGCCTGTGGCGCCTGATGGAGCGCCGTTTGCGTCCGCGGGCGAACAGGTTTTTCTGCTGTTCGGCGTCATCATCGGCTTTTGCGTGGGGCCTGGGCAGGCGGCAAGCCGAACGCTGATGGCCCGTCTTGCACCGGCCGGGATGGTGACTGAGTTTTTCGGCCTCTATGCCTTCGCGGGGAAGGCAACAGCGTTCCTGGCCCCCATCTTGATTGCCACCGTCACCGCCTACTACGCGGCCCAGAGGCCAGGTCTTGCGGTGGTTCTCGTCCTACTGGTGGCGGGGCTCTTGCTCCTCATCGGCGTGAAGGAGGAGCGCGCCGTTCCTCTGGAAAGGGAGGCGACATGAGAGGGATTGCCATCGCGCTGATCTGTCTTGCCACAAGCCAGGCTGCGGCGGCCGAACGGTTGAGCGGCGATGAGGTGCGCAGCTACATCTTCGGCGCCCATTTGTTCGGCACCGTGGAGGGGACGGACCAGCCCTGGAACGAGTGCATCGAGCCCGACGGCAGCACCGTCTACCAGATCGCAGGGGAGCGCGTGGGCGGCCAGGCGACGGTGGATGGCATCGGCAGGGCCTGTTTCATCTACCCCCACAGCGGCTCGCAAAGCTGCTTCTTCGTGGAGCGTGTCGGCGGCAAGATCGTGTTCCAGTCCACCGGCGCCACCATCCGCTTCCGCGTCGACCGCGATGTGCGCCCCATCAAGGAGTGCGACGGCACGGTGCCGTTGAGCTGATGGGGCGCGGCCCATCAGAGGCAGCTTTTTCCGGCTGGTCTTGCGGTCAGTGCTTCCGGGCCCCTGGGATTTCGTCGGCCGGGCGGTTTTCAAGATCTGTGTCGACGGCGTGGCTGTAGGATCGGCCAAGGGCAAAGTCGTAGGCGGCGACCGCTTCGTTGTCGACCAGAAGAACCACAAGCCACTCGTCCCGGCGCCAATCAATCGCGACAGTCGTTGCTTCATCAAGGTGAGCTTTGACGAGAAGGGGGCGCAGAAGGCGCAACTCATCGCCCAGGATATGGCAGGGGTAGAAGTACGACGTGCCATCCACGACCTCGAAGACGGCCCCACGCTTGCCATCCTCGCTGACCGAGCTTTCGTAAAGATCAAGGTCCGGGCTTATATTCACATCCGCTCCGCGTGGGTGATGACGACTGGTTCATGGGCGCTTGGCGTCACCGACCATTGGGGCCTTCCGTTTTGCGAAGAGCCCCTGCCGGTTCACCACGATGGTTTCCTTCGTCGCGCGATGCGCTAGCATTGTCATGATGTTGCGGTTTGGTGGGGGCAACCTTGCCGGATCGCAATTGCCACACGTCAGGGCAAAGCCCTTTATTGCGGAGCTGCCATGCCTTTGCCTAAGCGGGTCATCACCCTCGGCGTTGAAGAAGAATACCTCTTGGTGGACGCTGAGACTCGTGGGCTCGCCAGCGAACCGCCGGCAGAGTTCATCGAGCGTTGCCAAAAGGCGCTGGGCGAGGAGCGCGTGTCGCCCGAATACTTGCAGTGCCAGATCGAGATTGCGACGGGCGTTTGCAACACCGTGGACGACGTGGCGGCCGAGCTTGTGGAACTGCGCGGCACCATCGACCACATCGCCCGCGACTACAACATGCGCCTGATGGCCGCCTCCACCCACCCCTGGGGCCACTGGCACAACGAAAAACCCACCGAGAAGGACCGCTACCGTTTCCTCAGCCGCGAGCATCTGTTGATTGCCCGGCGCCTTGTGGTGTGCGGGATGCACGTTCACGCGGGGATTGAGGATCCTGACCTCAGGATCGACCTCATGAACCAGTGCACCTACTTCCTGCCGCACTTTTTGGCGCTCAGCACCTCATCGCCCTTCTGGCAGGGGGACATGACGGGGCTGAAGGCGATCCGCCCCACCATCTTCGGCGATCTGCCCCGCTCGGGCCTGCCTGAGTGGATTGAGAGCGATGCTGAGTGGCGCCACCTTCTGCGCATGCTCGACCAGGGGTTCGGGCTCAGCGATCCGTCCATGATCTGGTGGGACATTCGCCCGAGCGCGGCCCATCCGACGGTGGAAATGCGGGTGTGCGAGTTGTGCACGCGCCTTGATGACGCGCTCACCATGGCCGCCCTTTACCAGTCGCTGGTGGCGTACCTGTGCCGGCTGCGGGCGGGCAACCAGAGCTGGCGGCGCTATCGCCGGGTGCTCGTCAACGAGAACAAGTGGCGCGCCCAGAGGGATGGCATCCACGCCGAACTTGCAGACCTTGGGCGCGAGACCACCATGCCCTTCCGCGACCTGATGCTCGAGTTCGTGGACCTTGTCTCGGACGATGCGGCCGATCTTGGCTGCCTCGAGCACGTCCAACACGCCCGCACCATCCTTGAGCGTGGCACCAGCGCCGACAACCAGCTCAAGGTGTTCGGCGAAGCCAAAAGCATCGGTGATGACGACAGGACCGCCCACACCAAGGTGGTGGACTGGTTGGTGGACCACACGGTCGCGGATTTCGACACCATCGCTCCGTCGGAGGCCGCGCGCGTTGCCTCCTCTAGCGGCTAGGGGTTAGACCGCCAGGTATTCTTCGCGCAGCTCCGCGTTGTCCAACACCTCCTGGGCGGTGCCGATGTGGACGATCTCGCCCATGTCAACGATGATCGCCCGATCGGCGAGGTGAAGGGCGGCAATGGCGTTCTGCTCCACCATGATGGTGGTGATGCCAAGCTCTTTGATCTCGCTGACGATCTTTTCGATCTCCTGGACGATGACG
>JBCDCF010000364.1:0-4593 GCA_039182345.1 Pseudomonadota bacterium | reverse complement strand
TGCTGTCGCCTGGCGAGACCAAGACGCCTGAGCGTTTCAGCGCCCTCGGCCGCGTGATTGACGGCCTGTCCGGCCAGTACATCGTTGCCGAAGATGTGGGTTCCACCCCGGCGGACATGACCTTTGTGCGGCGCGAAACGCGCCATGTGGCGGGCACGCCCGTAGAGACTGGCGGAACGGGCGACCCATCCCCCACCACCTCCTATGGGGTGTTCGTGGGGTTGATGCGTACGGCCGAAGTCGCCCTCGGTCGCACCAGCCTGAAAGGGGTGCACGTCGCCGTCCAAGGCCTTGGCAGCGTCGGCTACGGCCTTGCGCGCTACCTTGCCGAAGCTGGCGCAAGGCTCACCGTCAGCGACATCAACCCTGAGGCCGTCGCAAGGGCCGAGGCCGAGCTTGGTGCCACCCCCGCGGACCCCGAGGCCATCGCAACGGTGGAGGCTGACATCTTCTCCCCCAACGCTTTGGGCGCTGTGTTGAGCCCTGCCACCATTCCCCGCCTGAACGTCGCGGCCGTGGTGGGGGCGGCAAACAACCAGCTCCACGCCGACAGTGACGGCGAGGCGTTGCGCCGCCGCGGCATCCTTTATGCGCCAGACTATGTGGTGAACGCCGGCGGTCTCATCCAAATGGGCGGCGAACTGATGGGCTGGTCACGCACGGAGGTGGACCGCAGGGTCGCCGCCATCGCCGACAGGCTTGGCCGCATCTTCGCTCGGGCACAGGCCCATGGCGTTGCCACCAACAAGGCCGCTGACGCTCTTGCCGAAGAGCGCTTCTCCTCACCGGAGGTTGCGCTGGCCTAAACCTTGCCGGTCGCGCCTTCCCCGGCTTAACGAGGGAGGGGCCATGCGTCGAATTGGCTTGCGGTCTTGCCTTTTGGGCGGCACTTTATGGTCACGTTCGCCGTCTGGCGGCGGAGAGGGCCATGGGTCCAGTTCAATTTTGACGTGAGGAGTGCCAAGGATGTCATCCACCATTTCGCGCCGTGACGCTGTGCTGGGCGCAGCAACCGTTGCCGTTGCCGCCACCGTTGCCACCACCGCCCAGGCTGATCAGAAAGGCCACCTGCAAGCGGCTTTGGATCAGCTGCAAAAGGCTCACAAGCAGTTGGACGCAGCAGGCTCAGGCCTCGGCGGCCATCGCGGCAAGGCCATGAGGGCCACCGAACAGGCCATCGCTGAAACCAAGCAGGCGATGAAGTACATCTCCAGCTAGCAGGTCCGGCCCACAAGAAAGGGGTCAGCTTGCCTGACCCCTTTCTTCGGCTCTGTGTTGCCAAAAGCAGGCCGGCGCTACTCCGCCGCTACGAGTGTGGTGCTTGTGCGCCAGCCGTAGGTCTTGTCCACACCAAGGCGTGAAAGCATCTGAAGCGCCTCGTTCAGCGCCGGCTGGGGCAACGGCTTCAGCGGCCTGCGCAAAGGCCCTGCCGGAAGGCCCACGGCCCGCAGCAGCGTTTTGACCGCCACAGGGTTGATGGCCGAGTAAGCAAAGTGCAGCACAGGCAGGTACTGAAGCCACGCCTCGCGGCACGCAAACGCATCCTCACCCGTTTCCCAAGGCTTTGAGATGATGGCCATCTCACGCGGGATGATGTTGCCCGTCATGTTCGCGGTGCCGTGGCCGCCAAGGGCCATTGTGGGAATCACGAGCCCCAGATTGGGCGAACAGCAGCACATGATGGCCATGTCGGGCTTGGCCGCACACACCTGTGCCACCTGGCCCACCCGCGTGGTGCTTTCCTTCAGGACCACCATGTTGGGGTGCTTGGCAAGTTCCAGGAGGTTGGACCAGTGAAGGTCCGTCTTCACCCGCGGCGGGTTGTTGTAAAAGCCCATGGCGAAGTCGGTGCTGTCCAGCACCTCCTTGGCATAGTCGGTGATGGCATCGTTGTCGCCGCAGATGTAGGCGGGCGCTGCGATGATGGCGCCGTCCGCCCCCTCGTCCTTGGCAAAGCGCACATAGTCGATGGTAGTGTCGGTGTTGTTGCCTGTGGAGCCGTACCACATGGTCATCCCAGGCCGGCGCATGGCAACGGTCCGGCGGACAATCTCGCGCCGCTCGTCAGGGCTCAACATCGACACTTCGCCCGTGGAGCCCATGATGAGGAGGGCTGACGTGCCGTTTTGCGCATGCCAGTCAATGAGGGTGCGAAAGCCCTCATAGTCGACCGAGCCATCGGCGTTCATGGGGGTGATCAGCGCGACGAACGACCCTTTGGGCTGGCTATGGGGCATGGCAGCACTCCTTCTTGCGCACACAGGCGGCTGGCGGCACGGATCGCGCGCCAGGTTGGCACCTTCGATCATTCAGTTATTGGTCCCTATCAGCCACCTGCCAAACTTTTTTCGCCCTTTCGGCTCAAAAAATCAGCGCGAGGGAGGCGGATGGACCGGGCACCGCTACAGCGTGCCAGGATAATCGCCGCCATCCATGAGAATGGACTGGCCCGTCATCAGCCCCGAATGGGCTGAGGCGAGGAAGCAAAACAACGCGCCGATCTCCTCAGGCATGCCGTAGCGTTTGGCAGGACTTTTTGCAGCGCGGGCGGCCCAGATCTCATCGAAAGAGGGGCCGCCTTGTCTCACCAGCCCCTCCACATGGTCGCGCTGTGCATCGCTTGCCACAAGACCTGGGAGGATGTTGTTGACGGTGACGTTGCGGGCAACGCCTTGCCGGGCAATTCCCGCACAAAACCCCACCAACCCGGTCCTCGCCCCGTTGGACAGGCCAAGCTCCGACTGGGGGATCTTTACCCCCCGTGCGGTGATGTTCACGATCCGCCCGAAGCCGCGGTCGATCATCCCGTCGAAGGTCAGGCGGATCATCTCGATGGGGCTCAGCATCATAAGGTCGAGGGCGCTGATCCACTCCGTCCTGTCCCAATCGCGAAAGTCGCCAGGCTTTTTGCCGGCCGCGTTGTTGAGGAGGATGTCGGGCTGAGGGCACGCGGCAAGGGCTGCTGTGCGCCCTTCTGGCGTGGTGATGTCGGCCGCAACGGTGGTGACGTCGGCCCCCGTCTCAGCCCGGATTGAGGCAGCGGTCGCCTCCAACGCCTCCGCCCCCCTCGCCACCAGGGTGAGCGCAACGCCCTCCCGCGCAAGGGCCTCAGCACACGCTTTGCCCATGCCTTTGCTGGCGCCCGTCAAAAGGGCGCGTTTGCCCGAAATCCCCATGTCCATGGCGTGTCTCCTTAGTGGTCGGCCGCTGCGGTGCCTGTGGGCGGGCCGTCGTGGGCGACACCGCACAGCCGCGCCACCCGCACAAGTTCAGCATCGAGCCGTTCGATCCGCGTTTTGCCGGGCCGCACACCATCCTCCCACCACACCTTGCGCACGGTGAGCGCGCCATTGTCCCTTTTCATGTCGATCCGCCCCACCAGGCGGTCACCTTCAAGGAGGGGGAACACATAGTAGCCATAGCGTCGCTTGTGGGCGGGGACGAACACCTCGATCCGATAGTCGAACCCGAACAGCCTTTGGGAGCGGATGCGGTCGCGCACAATGGGGTCGAACGGGCTCACCACCCGCAGGCGCGAGGGGAAGGCAAAGTCATCCTCATGGCCGTCCAGCGCGGCAGGGTCGGCCATTGCCACCCGCTGCGGCCCGCACACCCCTTCCACCTCTACCCGCGGCAAATCCCGACCTTCGGTGAGCGACCAGGTCTTGGCCTCCTCCGCGCTGACGAGGCCCCAGAAGGCGGCAAGTTCGCCGTGGGTGGCAAAGCCGAGCCTTGCCAGCGCACTCCGACAGGCAAAGTCCACGTAGGCGTCGTCGTCCACAGGTCCCGTACGGTGTTCCTCTGGGATGACGTTTTCGGCAAGGTCATAGACCTTCTCGAACCCCACCCGTTTGGCAACGGCAAGCGCCCCTGTGCGCCACAGATACTCAAGGGCGGTCTTGGCGGGGTGCCAGTCCCACCATCCGCTTTTGGTTTTGGCCGGTTCCTCAAGAAGGTCTCTGGCGCGCTTGGGGCCGTCACGAACAATCCTTGCCAGGACGGCGTCCATCTCCACCGTGAAGTCGCCCCGCCGGGTCTCGCTCCAGCGTCTGCGCAGCCGCTCTGACTCCCGCGCAAAACGACGCTGCCAGACCGGGTAGAACCGCACGGGGATGACGGACGCATCGTGGGTCCAGTTTTCAAACAGCGCACGGTCGCGCTCCACAAGGCGCGTCAGATCCCTCTCGCGATAGGTGGCGTTGCGGGCAAACAGGATCATGTGGTGGGCGCGCGCGACGGTGGCGATGGAATCCAGCTGCACAAAGCCAAGATCATCGATCCGCGACAGCAGCGCCTGCGGTGTCTGGCGTCTGTGGGGGTCGTCCCCCAGCCCCTGGCGGGCAAGGAATGTGCGCCGCGCCTTTGTCGCGCCAATGGTGGCGATGGGCTTGGTCATGGCAGGGGCAGCGAGGGTGGCGGACCGATCATGCCGCTTAACTGGCATGGCCGAGGAGGGTTCGCCACTGAGTTCTGCCTCGTTTTGCCTCATACAGGGGAGCGCGGCGGTGCCATCCCCAACCGATCGACCAGGCTGGCGACAAGGGCAAGGAGGGCCTCATCTTCGCCGTAGCGGCCAATCACCTGCACCGAGAC
>JBCDCF010000363.1:0-4593 GCA_039182345.1 Pseudomonadota bacterium | reverse complement strand
TGCCGCTCAGGTTGCTCCAACCTGAGCAAAGGGCAATCGCGCCAGAGACGGCCGGCGGGGTGTGCCCTGCCGGCCGATCCACTCTCAACGCCTCGCCATCTCCCAAGGGCTGCGCCTCCCTCGCGTGGCGGACAGGCCCGTGCGATAACCGGTCCGGCGGATCAGGCATGCTTATGCTTTGGGCCGCTATGTAAGGTGAGCCGGGCAGGCGTGGCATGGTCCTCGCAAGTTACGGCCGCTGCACCCCACGATGGCGCAAGCCGCATCCACGCATTATGGAAGGGGAGGCGGCAGGTGCGGTGACGTGCCGGCGTCAGCCTCGGCGGAACGCTGGGGTGCGGCTGAAGATTTGAGGCGTTTGATGACACAGGGCGCAAATTCAAACGGCGACCGCCCCATCGCCAGCCGGCTGAGACGGGGGCGCGGCCGTTCCACCGAAGAGGCGGCGAGCACCCCAGCGACCGAGATGGATGAGGCTGCCCAGGCGGACGTCCCCGCCGAAACCCCGCCACAGCAGAGCGCTGCCCCGTCGGAGTTCGATTTCGGCTATGGCGGCTGGTCCGTCACGTTGCAAAGCCTTGCCATGCCGGAGCCTGCGCGCCAGAGCGCGAACCTGACGGAGCGTCCCGCCCTTCCAGCCCCCAGCGAGCCCGATGGTTCTGAGGTGGACGCGTCCGGCCGCCTTGCCATCGCCCCGCCCGACCCGCGTCCCGACGATCGCCCGCTCATCTCGCCAGAGCGGCCGCGGGGTCGTCTTGCTAAAGCACGGCGGGAGACGGGTGAGACGCGCAGCGCTCGCGCCGTGCGATCCAGAAAAGGGGGGGATGATGGTGCCCGCAACCGCCGCGCCAGACGCATTGAAGGCGGCGGGACGGTCATCATCGAAGGGGCGCTCTACCCGCTGGTGGACTGGTCGGCCGGTGGGATCGCCATTGCCTCCAAGGAGCAGCTTTATAGGGTTGGCGACACCCACAAGCTGGAGCTTGAGATCGACCTTGGCGATTATGCCGTCAACCTTGACCTTGATGCTGAGGTGGTCAACCGCGACTCCGACAAGACGGGCTGGCGCTTCAACGACCCCAGCGACACACAACGGCAGGTGCTTCGTTCGCTGACCCACGCGGCGGTGAGTGCACAGTCCTTCAATGCGCCGCGGCAACGGGCAGGCACCGGCATGCCCAAGGCGACGGCGGAGCGTCCCCGTCGTCGCCGCGGAAAAGGTCTTTCGGCAGTGTTGTCATTGCCGTTCAACGCGGGGATGGCAGCGGTCATTGCAGGCATCGTGATTGTGGCGATGGACCTTAGGGCGCCCCAGGAGGCTGCGGTGCCTGCGGTGGAGGAGCCCACCGTGGTGCGGGCCGACCATGCGGCCGTGGCCGTTGCCCGGTTTGCCCTTGCCGCACCTGTTGGCGGGGTTGTGGGCCAGTGGCAGGTGGCGCCCGATGCGCTGGTGTCGCAAGGGGATGCTTTGGTGGTTGTCACCGATGCAGGCGGCCAGGCCGAAACCCTTGAAAGCCCGTGCGACTGCTTCCTCGCCAGAGCCCTTGCCGAGCCTGGACAGACCGTGACCGAAGGTCAGGACATTGCCCTCCTCTATGGCCAAGGAGCGGTCGGCCACATCCAGGCGCTTTTTGATGCGCAAGGGGCGCCGAACCCAGGTGATCAGGTGGCGGTGGACCTTCCCTATTCGGGCCAGACCTATGCGGGCGTTGTGGAGCGCGTGGGTGATCCTGAGCGCCCCGACGCCTTCATCGGCCTGCCGTCAGCCATCTTGCGCGGCAACGCTGATGCCGTCTTTGCGAGGATCCGAACCACCCCCGGCCTGCCCGCTGCCCTTGCAGGCGACCCTGCCATCGTCACCCTTGCCCGACAGCCTGACGCCTAGCGCATGTCCCGCTCGATCTGGGTCAGATCGCGTGAGGCATGCGCCAGGCATGACGTGCCATGTTCGAGGCTACTCGGCAGGTTTTAGGATGAGGGCTGTGCGACCGTCGGTGTAGTAGGCCTGGGCGCGCCCATCGCCCAGCGCGACCAGGCGAAAGCAGTTTTCCGAATTATCGCGGAAGGCAGCGTAGCGGGTGCAGTAGGCGTCACCATCAAGGCGATAGCTGCCCGGCTCTTCCCGCCCGTCCGGGAAGGACAAGACCGATGATCCGTCAGCGTTATAGATGACTGTGGCAATCTCCTCCCCACTCGACGGGTTAACGCCCGTATAGCTCTTGCCGACCACGTAGGCTTTCAGTTCGTCGGCGGACATGCTGTCGTCAGCCACCGCTGCACCCGCACTTGCAAGCAGACTGGCCGCCACAACGAGTTTTGCCCATTTCATCGTTCCACTCCCATTTCGGTTGGCGCGCACCATAGTGCAGCGGCTGGATGGTTTGAACGAACCTTGGCGGACCCTTTCGACATACGCCCCGGCGCAGTTCTCGGCCGGGGGCGACCAGCGTGTGCGCGGCAGGAACCCTTGATTGTCGCTGCTTCGGCCCCATTCCGGATGGGGACGGACACTCTATATGCCGACAGCCATCATCGAACCGGGGAGAAGCCGATGCGCGAGCGTTTGCGCGCCATCATCACGTCTGCGGCGTGGGAACGGGCCATCACAGGTCTGATCATCTTTAACGCCATCACCCTTGGGATGGAGACCAGCAGCCAAGTGATGGCAGTGATCGGCCCTGTGCTTCTGACCATCGACAACGCTGTCCTGGTGATCTTCGTGATTGAGATTGCGCTGAGGCTTTATGTGCACCGCCTCCGCTTCTTTCGCGATCCCTGGAGCCTGTTCGACTTCACCATTGTTGCCATCGCGCTGATCCCTGCCAGCGGGCCATTCACGGTGCTGCGTGCGCTCAGGATTTTGCGGGTGCTGCGCCTTGTGTCCATGGTGCCGTCGCTGCGTCGTGTGGTGACGGGGCTGATGCACGCCTTGCCGGGGATGGGATCGATCATCCTGCTTCTGACGATCTTGTTCTACGTGGCCGCGGTGATGGCGACCAAACTCTTTTCCGCAGGCTTTCCGGAATGGTTCGGCACCATTGGTCTGTCCGCCTATACGCTGTTTCAGATCATGACACTTGAGTCCTGGTCCATGGGAATCGTGCGGCCGGTGATGGATGCCTATCCCTTTGCCTGGGTCTTCTTCGTTCCTTTCATTTTGATGACGTCGTTTGTGGTGCTGAACCTGTTCATCGGCGTTGTGGTGTCCGCAATGCAGCAGAGCGTGGAGGAGGAAATGAAAGACCAGAAAGAAGCCGAGCACGATGAACGCGCCCGCATCGCCGAGTCCCTCCAACACCTGCGTGAGGAGATTGCCGCCGTCCGCGCCACTTTGGAGCAGCGCTCCTGAACCCGGGCCGGGTTTGCCACGCTGCGGGACCCTTGCGAACGGATCAAAGTTGTGTAGTCTGACAAAACAACTATAGATCGTATTGCACGGCGCGAGCATCGCGCAGAGGGCTTATGGCGCACTGCTTCCTTCATGTGGGCTTTCCCAAAACGGGGACGACCGCACTCCAACAGGCTGTGTTTGGTGCAAGGGACGCTGGGCGGGACAATGGTCTTCACGTGCCCGATGGCATTCACAATCGCCATCGCTGGCTTCAAGTGGTGGAGGCACGGCCCAAAAACGCCAATCTTGCCAGGGTGTTGGGTGTGTCCGACTGTGAAGAGCAGCAGCGCCGCGCCCACGCCTTCATTGCCGAGGCAGGGCGGGTCGATGCCAGCATTGACCGCGTGTTCCTCACCGAAGAAACGCTGGCGCTTGCCGACACTAGGGACCTCACCACTCTTTATCGCCTGGTGGCTGACCGGTTTGACGGGGTCACCGTCCTCATCTGCTTCCGCCGCCATATGGAGTACGTGAGAAGCACGTACAATCAGCGCGTAAAAGCCACCAACTACACCCGCCCCTTCGAGGATTATTTGGACAAGTTCGGCAGCGACTTGCTGGGCTACTCAGAGTGTCTTGAGCGGTTCCACACCGTGTTCGGCAAGGCCAATGTGCGCTGTCTGACCTATGACCCCGATCCTTGGCGCGGGTCGAATGCGACCATCTTGCGCCTGATCGGCCTGCCCCATGTGGCCGGTGAGGAGGAGCGCGGGCGCAACCCTTCCGTCTCCACGCTCGCCCTTGAAACCAAGCGCCTTTTCAACACGGCCCTTTGCCGAAGCCAGACCCTTCATGGCGGCAAGGACAACCCTCCCGACCACAAAAACATGATGAAGCTCATCGCGGCACTGGAAGCAAGCGGCGCCTTGGGCGGCACGACGGCCCCCGACCCGCCCCCCAACCCCGACCTTGCAACCACACGACACCAAGCCGAGTGGGACCGCGATTGGGCGTACATTGAATCGGAAGCCGCCCTGCAAGTCGCCTAAGACGTGGCGCCATAGGGCGCTTTCCTCGGGCGCGGCACAGGCATGCGGGAGTTATGCCGGCGATGCGGGATTGCACATGGACTGCACGTCAGGACAAAGACGCCAACTTCCGCAGGGGCCGTGCGTGGGCGGTTGCCAGAGATCGCCAGCAATCCAGAGCGTGTCACACGCGGTTCGGATCACAAGGGTTTGTGGAGGTGGGCTGGTGGTGCT
>JBCDCF010000362.1:0-4604 GCA_039182345.1 Pseudomonadota bacterium | reverse complement strand
GCGCGGGCCGATTCAAGGTCAATGTTGAGGAGTTCGGTGTCCAACTCGGCCAGGGGGTCGCCGGTCTCCACCCTGTCGCCCACATTGACGTGTACGGTGGCGACAATGCCTGGGATGCGGCTTGCGACCGTGCTTTCGTTCATGGCGACGAGGCGGGCGATGAGCGACTGCGTCTCGGCAATTTCCACCGTGCGCACGGTGTCCACCTTGACGTTGGCAGGGCCACCTTGGGCGGCGAGTTGGGCTGGAGCCATCACCCATGCCAGCGCCAACGACAGGCCCGCTGTGCGCACCACGGCGCTGATCCCCATGTGGCAGCTCCTTCAATCCGGCACCCCGGTGCGGCCCCAAAAAGCGCGCCCGCACAAGGCTTCGGTCCGGCAAAGCATACGCCTTCGCCGGCCTTTAAGTTAGAGCCTTTACAGCCAATAACGAGGGTCAGCCGTCGGTGTGACGATCCGCCTCGTGACTGACCAGTTCGCCGCTCAACCGTCGGCTGGGAGGGTACACGCGCGCATCCGCCAGAGCCAGCTGGGCCAGCTTGCCCATCAACCGCGTGAGGTCGGAGCGGTTGAACACCTGCATCCTGTCCATCAACTTTTCGAGACGCAGTGCAGCGGTGTAGGTGGACGTTCCGGTGTCCTCCGCCCAACGGTGAAGACGCTGGCCCGCGTAGACGGCCTGGGCAAGAGACGCATCGGTCGCATCAAGCCCATACTGGTCCTGTAGGAGCTTGATGAGCGCCGGACCGGAGTGGTTGTTCGCGGCAAAATAGATGACTGCGGCAGGCTCGTCCGTGCCGGCAAGACCGCGCCAGGCCTCTCGGATGGCGCGGCCCATAAGGGGCACCACGGCAAGGTGAATGTCCCCCTCCCCCCCATAGTCGTGAATGCGCGCTGTGGTGTGCCAGCCCGTCCCCGACAAGGCGCCGGAAATGGCGCTGTGGAGATTTTCCCGCCCGAGGGCTGTCTTTGCGCCAAGGAAGCCTTTGGAATCCACATAGATGAGGCCGCGTTGGAACAGCCTTTCGGCGGCCGCATTCGCCTCACGCACACGGCCCTTGGCATCCATCAAGGCGGCCGGGAGAACGAGGGTGTGGAGGACATCGGCGCCAGCCCCCACGGCCGCGCGATGCTGGTTGCGCGCCGTAAGGTCCGCTGCATGCATGAGGGCCGGCAACACAGGCTGTAGCACTTGGCGAAACACGGTGTCGGTGTGCGCCTCGTCCTCATCGCTATAGTTGATGGTGATGGTCATCAGACAGCCGCAGCGGGCCAGAAGATTGACCCCTGTTCCGGCCGCACCCATCCCCATCGGCGTCATCCAGTCATTGTAAAACTCCGACTGGAGGACGCGGGTGCGCGGGACCAGCTGTGCGGACGTTGCGATGACGTTCACAGGGAGCTTGGACACCGCTTCGGTGTAGATGTTGCGGGCGGAGTAGTAGTCGGCATAGGCCTGAATGGAGTCAGGGGGGATGCCGGCAAGACCCACCACGTGGTCTCGGTTCTGGTTGTGGTCCAGAATCCTTACTCCCACCTGTGCAGGCGGATCGCTGATGGAGCCCATCAGGGCGGCGACTTTCTCCCATGCCGCGGGATCGATGACAGCCTCGTAGGCGGCATGGGCGATGGCATTTTGCAGTTCGATTGCAGACACCCTTACCCTCGCTTCGGCAACCGTAGGACGTTGGTATGATGACGAACCCTCAAAGGCTCAGCATCATCGGCCAACGACACAATGCCCATCGGGCGTGCCACTCGCATGCGCCAGACAACCTATGGCCGCTTTGTGGCAACAACACCACAAGCCGCCTGCTGCAAACTTAGGCAGCGAAACAATAGCTTATAAGTTGCCAAGCTCAAGACCAGGTAACCCTTAAATTGGCGTCACCTTGGCTGTGAGCTTTGCGGCCGGCTTGCGTCGCGTGGGACGCAAGGTTGGCGAGGGTGTGGTCAAAAAGGTGAGGCCCGCACAACCTGTGCGGGCCGAATCACTGTGCATGGCCCACGCGAAAAAGCGCCGAACCGTTGCGACCCTCAGTGGACCGAGAGGACGCGGGACACGCTGTGCAGACGCAGGCGGTGGAACACCCGTGCCAGACGCGCGTTGCAGCCGCTGGCGACCACGTCGGACGTGGCAACGGGGCCAAGGTCAAGACCGTCCGCCACAACAAGGCTCGTGTAGTGGCGACCGCGGCGGTTGTGGAAGCGAATGATGATGGTGACGCTCCTGTCCATGTCCGTTTCGTTCAAAACGTCCATGGTGGCATTCCAGCAGCCATCGCGCCGCACTTCCAACAGACCGTTGTCGGCAATGGTGACGCCGCGGCGCGAGAAGGCGTCGAATTCATAAAGGAGGCCTGGCGAGCCGCTGCTCACCACAGGGTCGGCGGCTTGAGCGGTGGTCCAACTTCCGCCGAACGTCAGGCCGATGGCCAGCAATGCGCCAAGAAACACTTTGATCATAACTAATACTCTCCAAGTGGATAAGTGCAGCCAAAAGCTACACGCGGACGTGGTTTGCCGCAAGGAGAGGCCCGCCGGCGTTGCAATGGCGCCGGCGGTCGAAAGGGCGCCCTATTCGGCAGCCATGGCCATGCGCTGGCTTTCCATCTCTTCAATGGCGCGGCGATAGTCCACGGGCATCACCTTGACGAAACGGGGGCGATAGTCGTCCCAGTGGTCGAGGATCTGCTGGCCGCGGACCGAGCCCGTCCACTCCACGTGGCTGGTGATGAGGCTGCGCAGGCGCTCATCGTCGTGGCGGGTCATGTTGGCCGACACGTCCACACGGCCCTTGGTCTCAAGGTCGCCGCCATGGTGGTGCAGGCGCTCAAGCAGCATGTCCTCTTCAAGGACGGGCTCAAGCTCCACCATGGCAAGATTGCAGCGCCTGGTGAAGTCGCCCGCCTCGTCCAGCACATAGGCAACACCGCCCGACATGCCGGCGGCAAAGTTGCGGCCCGTGTGGCCGAGGACCACGACGACGCCGCCCGTCATGTACTCGCAGCCATGGTCGCCGACGCCTTCCACAACGGCGGTGGCGCCTGAGTTGCGCACCGCAAAGCGCTCACCCGCCACACCGGCGAAGTAGCACTCCCCCGAGACGGCGCCATAAAGGACGGTGTTGCCGACAATGATGGATTCGGCCGCAACAATGGGCGAACCCGGCCGAGGCTTCACCACAAGGCGGCCACCGCAAAGGCCCTTGCCCACATAGTCGTTGGCATCGCCCGTCAGCTCCAGCGTGATGCCGTGGGACAGCCACGCCCCGAAGGACTGACCGGCCGTGCCAAGGAATTTTACGTGGATGGTGCCTTCAGGCAGACCGTCCATCCCGTGCACCTTCGCCACTTCGCCAGAGAGCATGGCGCCGACGGTGCGGTCCACGCTGGAGATGGCCATGTCGAGGGTGACGGGCGTCTCGTCCTCGATGGCAGGGCGGCACTGGGCAATCAGCTCGCGGTCCAGAACCGTGTCGATGGGGTGGTTCTGGAGCGTGGTCCAGCGCTGCTCGTCCATGGGCGCGTCCATCTTGATGAACACGCGGGCAAAATCGAGCCCCTTGGCCTTGTAGTGGTCCACGAGGTGCGTCTGGTCCAGCGTCTCCACAGCGCCTGTCGCCTCTGCCAGCGAGCGGAAGCCCGAGGCGGCAAGGTACGCGCGCACCTCCTCAGCCACGAAGAACATGAAGTTGATCACATGCTCAGGCAGCCCCTTGAAGCGGCGGCGCAGGACAGGGTCTTGGGTTGCCACCCCCACAGGGCAGGTGTTGAGGTGGCACTTGCGCATCATGATGCAGCCTGTCGCCACAAGGGGTGCTGTGGAAAAGCCGAACTCGTCCGCCCCCAAGAGCGCACCGATGAAGACATCACGCCCCGTGCGCATCCCGCCATCCACCTGGACGGCAACGCGCGAGCGCAGACCATTGGCCACCAGCGTCTGGTGGGTTTCGGCAAGGCCCATCTCCCAGGGCGAGCCCGCATGCTTGATGGAGGTAAGTGGCGAGGCGCCCGTCCCCCCGTCAAAGCCTGCAATGGTGATGTGGTCGGCACGGGCCTTGGCAACGCCTGCCGCAACCGTCCCCACCCCCACTTCGGAGACGAGCTTGACGGAGATGTCGGCAGCAGGATTGACGTTCTTCAGGTCGAAGATCAGCTGCGCCAGGTCCTCGATGGAGTAGATGTCGTGGTGGGGCGGCGGCGAGATGAGGCCGACGCCAGGCGTTGAGTGGCGCAGCTTGGCAATGACCGCATCCACCTTGTGGCCTGGCAGCTGGCCGCCTTCCCCTGGCTTTGCGCCCTGGGCCATCTTGATCTGAATCTGGTCGGCATTGACCAGATATTCCGTCGTCACCCCAAAGCGCCCAGAGGCCACCTGCTTGATGGCCGAGCGCTTGGACCGCCCGCCAGGGAGCGGCGAGAAGCGTATGGAGTCTTCGCCCCCCTCCCCTGTGTTGGAGCGCCCGCCAATCTCGTTCATGGCAAGGGCCAAGGTCTCGTGGGCTTCCTTGGAGATGGCGCCAAGGCTCATGGCGCCTGTGGCAAAGCGCTTCACGATCTCGGCCGCGGGCTCCACCTCGTCCAAGGGGACGGGGGTGCG
>JBCDCF010000361.1:0-4609 GCA_039182345.1 Pseudomonadota bacterium | reverse complement strand
GCGCATCCTTGATGATGTGATGCCGCCCATTCCCGGCATAGGCGCGCCCTTGGCGGAGCATCGCTACCGTGCGCTCCTCACCCATGCCCGCCTTGCCGCTGAAGGGGCGCAGTCGCCCTGGCTGCGCGACACCCTTGCCCGCCTGCACGATGCGCTGGTGGCAGGGCCTCAGCGCGCCGTCCCCTTCCCACTGGTGTTTCCGGAGGTTGAGGCGCCTGACGTTTCCGTCATCATCCCCGTCCACAACGGTTACCCCACCACCTTCATCGCCCTTGCCGCGCTGGCGTTCGCGCCGGTCAAGACAAGCTTCGAGATCATCGTGGTGGATGATGGAAGCACCGACGACACCGCATCCCGGCTTGAGGCGCACGGCGGTCTGACGGTGGTGCGCAACGACGCGCCGCTGGGGTTCTTGAAGGCCGTCAACACGGGGGCTGAGGCGGCAAGGGGACGCCACCTCCTCATCCTCAACAACGACACCGAGGTGACGGAGGGCTGGCTGGATGCCTTGGGCGAGGCCTTCACACTCTTCCCCGAGGCGGGCATCGTCGGGCCGAAAATCATCTTCGCCGATGGGCGGCTGCAGGACGCTGGCGGGCTGATCGACCACAGGGGCGAACCCACCATGGTCGGCCGCGGCGGCAATGCCCACGACCCGCGCTTCTCCTACGCACGGCAGGTGGACTACATTTCGGGCGCCGCACTCATGGTGGAGGCCGATCTGTGGCGCACTGTCGGAGGCTTTTCGGAGGCCTATGCGCCGGCCTACTACGAGGATGTGGACCTTGCCTTCAAAGTGCGCGAGGCCGGGCGCACCGTCATTTACGAGCCGTCCGCCACGGTGGTCCACTTCGAGGGGCAGTCCCACGGCACGGATACCGCCTCCGGCATCAAGCGCCACCAGGTGCTGAACGCGCCTGTGTTCAAGCGCACCTGGGCCCACAGAATGCCGCCGCAGATCCCCACACCCATGGCCCTCGACAGGGGCGTCAGCGGACGGGTTCTGTTCGTGCTGGTGGAGGTGCCGCGCACGGATGTGGATGCCGGCAGCTTCGTGGCGGTGGAGGAAATCCGCCTCATCCAGGCCCTTGGCGCGAAGGTGACGCTGCTGCCCCGGTCCATGGAGTATCTGCCCCGCTACACAGAAGCGGTTCAGGCCATGGGCGTGGAGGTGGTGCACGCCCCGTTTTTCCCGTCCATGGAGGCGTTTCTCCAGGCTCGCGGCGGCGAGTTCGACGCGGTCTACATCACCCGCTACCAGTTGGCCGAGGCGCTGCTGCCGGCCATCCGCAGCCTTGCGCCCCAGGCCAAGGTGCTCCTCAACCTTGCCGACCTTCAGTTCCTGCGCGAAATGCGGGCCGCAACCGCCTCAGGCGACACCGCCGCCATGGAGGCGGCCAAGGCGGTCAGAGCGCGCGAACTTGCCGCCATGCGCGCCGCCGATGTGGCGCTCAGCTACTCAGACGTTGAAACGTCCGTTGTGTTTTCCCACACCGGGCCCGATGTGCACCTCGTCAAGGCGCCCTGGGTGCAAAGGGTCAGCGAGACGGCAGCGCCGTTTAAGGCGCGCGAGGGGCTGGCATTCCTCGGCAACTACCGCCATCCGCCTAACGCAGAAGCGGTTGTGTGGTTTGCGCGGGAGGTGATGCCGGCCTTGCACGCACAGCGCCCCGACATTCGCTTCCTCGCCTATGGGTCCTATGCGGATGTGGCGCTGCAAGGGATCGACGGGGTCGAGATCGGCGGGCATGTGCCTGACCTTCAAACCATGTTCGACAGCCACCGCCTTTTCGTTGCGCCCTTGCAGAGCGGTGCGGGACTGAAGGGGAAGGTATTCCAGGCCATGGCCGCAGGCATTCCAACGGTGCTGAGCCCGCTTGCAGCCGAAGGCATTGAAGCGCGCTACGACGTGGACTGCCTCGTGGCCCGCGACGGGGAGGCCTTCGTCGAAGCCATCTTGCACGTTTATGACGATGAGGCCCGGTGGACCGCCATTGCACAGAGCGCCACCCGGCTCGTCATCGAGCGTTATGGTGTGGAGCGCGGCATTGCCGATATGCGAGCAGCGTTCGAGGCGGCGGGCATTTTCCTGCCTGGGCGACAGCCGCCCGCCCCTTGATGGCCTCTCAGAGGATGGGGCCGGCACATGGCCTTGCCGCGCGGTCCCATAAGGATCGCGCGGGGCATGGGCCGGAGAGGGGTCAGTTGGTGCGGCGGTCCTGGCGGCGTTCAGCCATCTCCTCACGCTTTTCCTTGCGCTTCTCCACCACGTCTTCGCGCTTTTCCTTGCGCTCTTCGACAACCTCCTCGCGCCGCTCCTGACGCTCCTCGGCGCGGCGTTCCTGGCGCTCTTCAGCGCGGCGCTCGGCAATGGCATCGCGGCGCGCATCACGGCGCTCGCGGATGATCTCCTGACGCTCGGCCCTTTGCTCCGCGACGCTGTCATTGTCGGGAAGGATCTGGATCTCGATCTGCGCGGCGGCAGGGGCTGCCGACACGCCAAGGGCGATGGCAAGGCCGGCGGCAAGGGCTGTGGTACGGTTGAAGGTCAACACGACATCTCCACTGGTTACAAAGGCACCCCGGAACTCTTCCTCCGGAGGCAGTGCCTTTTTCGATACTGAGGAGAAAACCGGGAGGGGGGCGGTAAGGTTCCGCCCCGCGTTGTGAACCGTTGGTGCGCTGGCGCGAGCACCGCGTGATGAGGGCTTGCGGTCGGCTCCTATCAGCCGGTGGTCACTGAAGGACGCCGGCACGGGCAGCGGTCGAAAGTGTGTCGGTCACGCCAGGCGGTAGATGCGCTCTGCCGTGGTGTGGAAGATGGCCGCTCGCTCTTCGGTCGTGCGCTCGGCAAGGGCGTCCTGATGGGCTTTGAGGAGGGCGCCGTAGTCGGTCCAGAGCTTTTCGATGGGGAAGTTGGAGCCGAACAGGCAGCGGTCGGCGCCGAACAGGTCGACGGCCTCCGTGGCGATGGCGCGGATGTGGCCGGGGTCGTTGTGGCGCAGGAACGTCCCAAGGCCTGACAGCTTGCAGACCACATTGTCGCGGGCGGCAAGGTCGGCCATTGCCGCCTGCCAAGCCGACCACCCGGCCTCTGATGTGTCCACCAGCATCAGCGCGTGCTGCAGGACGAACGTCACGTCAGGGCACGCATCCACAAGCTGCAGCGCGGGGGTGATTTGACCGGCAAAAATCTGCAGTTCGAACACGAAGCCATAGTCAGAAAGGGCGGCTACGTTGTGTTGGACGGCGGGCGAGCCCACAACGTCGGCGCTCCCAGCGAAGCGGTAAAGGGGCTCCTCATGCCAATGCATCTGGTGGCGAATGCCGCGCACCAGGGGAAGGGCTGCCAGGCGATCCAAATCTGCCCGCGCGTCCGCCTGGGTCATGTCGCAATAGGCGACGATGGCGTGGGGCCAGCCCGTTTCCTCGGCAAGGTTTGCAACGAAACGCGCCTCGTCCACAAACCAGTTCGGCGCCCAGTTCGCCTGGACGTAGACCGACTTTTCAACGCCTGTGCCGGATAGGTCGGCGGTGTATTCGGCAACGCTATAGTCGCGCTTGATGGGGTCGTAGGGGCCGAAGATGCGCGGCTGTGTGGGGCCCAGAAGCCAGGGCAGGTCGGCCCGCCGCCAAACATGGTGATGGGCATCGATGATGGTCATGGTCGCTGTTCCCGAGAAAAGCGGCCTGGCACGGTGTCGGCGCGTGCCAGGATCTCTTGTGTGACGGCGTGAACGGTCGCCCCAGAGCCGAACCGGGACACGAACGGGGCAATGGCTTGAAGCGCCTCTGTCTGGGGCGCGAACCCATCGGGCCCTGCCAGAGGCGACAGCCATAACAGGCGGTGCGCCAGCCGCGACAACCGCTCCGTTGCGGCCACAAGGCGTGAGGGGTCGCCCCGTTCAAGCCCGTCGGAAAGGACCACCACAAAGGCCCCGCGCGCAAAGCCTGCGTAGCGGGGGACGGCAAGGAAAGCCGCCAGCGCATCGCCAAGGCGCGTGCCGCCGTCCCAATCGGCAACGCTTTGGGCGGCTGCGGTGAGGGCAAGGTCGCGGTTGCGATGGCGAAGGGCCCGTGTGATGCGCGTCAGCCGCGTGCCCACGGTAAAGACCTCCGCCCGCTCGGCCACCTGAAACAGGGTGTGGGCGAGGCGCAGGGACGCGTCCGTTTCTCCCTTCATGGAGCCCGACACGTCAATCAATAGGAGGATGCGGCGCTGGCGCGTGCGCCGTGTGAGGCGGGGAAGGCGCACCACCTCGCCATCGCGCTTGACCGCCTCGCGCAAGGCCCTGCGAAGGTCGGGCCGGGTGCCGCCTTTCCTTGAGGCAAAGCGGCGGGAGCGGCGGCGGGGGAGGTGCTCTGGCGCTGTGCGGCGGAAGCGGCGGAGGGCCTCAGCGTCCGCTAGAGGGGCGAAGCTGCGCGCGGTCAGCACCTCGGCACCCGTGGCATCGGTGCCTGAGCGGTTGGCCTCCTCAGGCTCGAAGATCTCCGCTTCGCCCTCCTCGGGCTCATAGACGCGCTCGTCCTCATCGTCCCCCATGGTGGGAGCGGAAAGGGTCTGGCCGAGGAAGTGGGCGCGAAAGAGGGCATCGAACGCGTCCCTTGC
>JBCDCF010000360.1:0-4615 GCA_039182345.1 Pseudomonadota bacterium | reverse complement strand
GCCGTCCCGACAGCCGGCGCGCCCCATGGGCCAGGCAATGGGGATTGGCATCAAACAGGGTGAGGCGGATGTTTTCGTCAATGGCCGGATCGTCCAGGAAAAAGCCTGTGCCCACGCCCACCTCAAGGTGCGGGTCGGCCACCAATGCCCTGTGCTGTTCACGCAGCCGCTCCGTCGGGCAGCGCCACAAGAATCGGTTCGAGATGCCGTGGACCACAAGGTCGTAAAGCCGCAGGGTTCGCGGCGTGTAGGCGGCCGTTCCTTTCGCGATGGCGGCTTCATCGGGCGGATGGTACGCCGGCGCCCCTTTTTCATGGGCCATAACGCATCCTTCAAACGGTGTGGGCGATCCTGTCGGAGTGCACAGGCGAGCGCTTTGTCCATCGTGCGCAAGGCTTTCGGCGGCGAAGGCCCGCGCCAGACACCGCCGGTGACATCGCAGGACAGATGCTGGGCCATGCCTTTACGCCCATTCGCGTTCTTTGTCTCGCGCGCTTTCCCAAAATGGGCGCAAACGGCTGTCAGTGGTCCCGAGCATGCCCCTCAGCCATCAAATCTGTGGGGGGTGCTTTAGATGAACGGGCCGATTGGGTACTGGAGGGCCCGTGGCTGAGCCAGCGCGCCAGCCCCCACACCACGCCATGGAGCGGCCGATGACTTGCCAACGCCTTGCGCTCTCAACGTTTGCGGTGATGGCCCATGTGATTGCCGGCGGCGCTGTCGGTGCAGCGGCGGCCGATTATGGCCCGCCTGCCAACTGCACCCTGGGGGAGGACTGTTTCATCCAACAGCTTCCCGACATGGATCCGGGCTCAGGCGACACGGACCCGTTTTGCGGCACACGCACCTACGACACCCACCGCGGGACGGACCTGCGCGTTGCGTCCATGGCCGATGCCATCAACACCCCAACAGCCGTCATTGCCATTGAAGGGGGCACCGTTCTGAGGGTGCGCGACGGCATGGCCGATCACCTTGTGGAGAACGAGGCGGACTCTGAGGCGGTGGAGGGCCGTGAGTGCGGCAACGGCCTTGTCATCGACCATGGCGACGGGACAAGCGCCCAATACTGCCACCTTGCCCGGGGCAGCCTTGCCGTCGCACCGGGCGACACGGTGGCAAAAGGCGACCCTTTGGGAAACATCGGTGCCTCGGGGCAGGCCGCCTTCCCCCATGTGCACTTGACGGTGCGCAATGGCGATACCATCATCGATCCCACCACCGGCCGCGCCCTCGAGGCAGGCTGCCTTGCACAAGACACCCAGGCAGGCTCCTTGTGGAATGCCACCATGCAGGAGGCTGTGGCCGTGGATGGCGCGGTGATCGGCCTTGGCGTCTCAGGCACCCTTCCCAACCACGACCGTCTCGTGCGTGACGGTGGACCTCCCGACGCTGCTGTGGGCGATGGGGTCACCGTGGGCTGGGCCTGGTTCATCAACCTTGAAGGGGGCGATGTGGTGCGCATCACCTTGCAAAGTCCGACAGGGGCCGTGTTTGCCGATAACACGCTGGAGCCCATCGAAAGCGCCAAGGCCGCCTATTCCGCCTACGCAGGGCGCCGCCGTCCGCCCGAGGCTGGCTTGTGGCGCGTCATCGCCAGTGTCACCCGAAACGGCGAAGAGGTGATCCGCCAGGACAAGACCGTTCTGGTGGAGTAGCTGCACCCGGACCAGCGCTCGACCCGGACGCCGGCGAACCCGCAAAGCTTAAGGGGACGTGGGCAGGCGGTTGAAGCGGCCTGTGGACGGGCTGTTGACGTCTTCCACCGCCCAGCCGGCGTCTTCCTTGTCGAGGACGACGATGATGGTTTCGTCATTGGCCTCGGCGAAGGGTACAAGGGCTTGGCCGTTGTTGTAGCGTACGGTGCCGAGGGTGCCTGTCCACCCGTCAACCGCCTCGGCCCGCCAGCCGGAGAAGATGGACTTGTAGCGGGGGTGGTTCTCGCCGGCGGCGGCAAGTTCCTGGAACATCTCTTGGTTGACCTCGTTCATCAAAGGCGCCATCGCCACGAGATCACGCGCCTTGTAGGCGGTCAAAAACGCCTCTGCCGTGGCGGACGGGTCGTCCCGATCCGTGTCGGCAAATGCACCGCCAGCGGCCACAAAGATGCTTGCCGCGAACGCAGCCGCCGCTGCGGCGCCGCGCAGAGAGTGCCTTGAAATCATCGATCCGCCCTTCCAAATCCTCGACGCTTGCCGCGCCTGGCACACAGTTTGGGCGGGGTGGGTTGAGCCTTGTCAACTGCCCGGGGCGGCAGCGGGTGGCGTGTCACGGGGCCGGCAGTGTCGCTAGCGCCCTGTTTCTGACACAATCCATCCACGCAAAAGCAAAGCGATGCAGGAGACCATGAACAAGATAGTGGCGAAGGCGGCGGACCGTCCCGCGCCCTCCAAAGCACCTTTGGGTGTGGCGGAGGGGCCAGGAGCCTTGTTGTCCGTCCAAGCCCTTTGCGCCAGTGTTGATGCCCTCTCCAACCTGTCGGAGGAAGCCCTCGGCGCGCTCAGCCGGCGCATGAGCGTTGCCCGCTTGAAGCGCGGTGACGTGTTGATCCGCGAAGGCGATACGGCGAACCGTCTGTTCATTGTCGCCACGGGCCGGTTTCACGTGGTGGTGGGCCCTCAGCGGCGGGTGACGGCCGAGATCGGCCCGGCAGAGCCTGTGGGCGAGGTGGCGTTTCTCGCCGGAGGCACCCGCACGGCCGATGTGGTGGCGGCCCGCGACAGCACTGTCGTCACCCTCTCCCGGGCGGACTATGAGAGCCTTGTCAAAGACGTGCCGGCCATTGCCGATGCGCTCTTGAAGTCTCTGGCCAACCGTTTGGCCGCTGTGGCCGCCTCTGCCCCGCGGCTGCAGCCGCGCGCCATGGGCACCATTGCCCTGTGTCCTGCGGGGGGAGCGCCCATACCCCCTGCCCTTGCCGATGCCATCACAACGGCGCTTGAGGCGGCCAGTCCCATCACCGTCATCACGCGGGCTTCGGTGCCCGACGGGATCGACCTGCGGGACGAGGCAAAGCTTGCCGACTGGTTGTTGACGCTGGAGACCGCGAACCGGCGAACCGTGCTCCTCCTCACCGGAGACGACCCTGTGTGGGACAGGACCGCCCTTCGCCAGTGCGACAACCTGGTCCTGATCGCCCCCCTTTCCGCCACGCCCGAGGTGAGCGACCTGGAGCGCTACGCCTTCGATGTGGTGCTCCCCAACAACCGCACGCTGATTTTGTGGCGTGAGGATGGGGCGCGCGAGATCACGGGCACGGGGGCGTGGCTTGAGGACAGGGAGGTGCACCTTCACCACCATGTGACGCTGAACGATGAAGGGTCGGTGGCACGGGCGGGCCGGTTCTTGTCGGGCACGGCGGTGGGGGCGGTGTTTGCCGGGGGCGGCGCGCTCGGATGCGCGCACATGGGGGTGATGACGGCGCTCATGGAGGCCGGCGCCACCCTTGATATGTTCGGCGGCACAAGCGTCGGCGCTGCCATGGCAACCGGCCTTGCAAGCGGCCTCTCTCCCAGGGATGTCCTTGCCATTTCCCAAGAGATTTTTGTGGAGCGGAGGGCCATGAAGCGCCTGACTGTGCCGCTCCACAGCGTGTTGGACCACCGCGTGTTCGACAAGGAGCTTGAACGCCACTACGGCACCACAGCGCTTGAAGACCTGCCCTTCAACGCCTTTGCTGTCTCAACGAGCCTGTCCACCAACAGGGCCCATGTGCACCTAAAAGGGCCGGCCTGGGAGGCGGTGCGCGCGTCCGCCGCCATTCCCGCCATCCTGCCGCCCTTCATCACCCCCTCGGGCGAGGTGTTGGTGGACGGGGCGCTGGTGGACAATCAACCCGTTGCCATCATGCGCAGTCTGAAAAGCGGACCCAATGTGGTGGTGGGGTTTTCGGACGGGCGGGAGTGGCGTGTAGCGACCCCTTATGCCGCCCTTCCCACACGGGCACAGATTGCCCGCAACCTTGCCCTTGGTCAGCGGCCGAGCGAGTCCTTCCCGAAGATTGCCGAGACGCTGATGCGCTCCATGATGGTGGCGAGCCGCCGCGTGGTGGAGGACACGGACGTCCAGAACGACCTTGTGATTGTCCCACCGGTCGCAAAGGGCATCGGCCTTTTGGATTGGCCCCGCGGCCACGAGCTGGCGGACGCGGCCTACGCCCACACCGTTGCCCTGTTGGAGGATGCCGGCGGGATCGACGCCCTTCTTGCGGCCCCGCCCCGCCCGCGCACCACAGATGGGGGCGACTGCTAGAGTGCGCCTTCACGTCTGGCGCATGCCCTCTGCGCGCGATCCGACTGGGATCGAGCGGGATATGCGCAAGGCACCAACCGGGCGTCGGACCAAACAAAAACGCCGGTCGCGGGGGAGCCGCGCCGGCGTTTTTGTTTGGGGGCTGGCCGTAACGGGCAGCCCACCTTCATGGGGTGGGCTAAGTGACCCGCCGACCCCTGACCAGATTGCCGATGAAGAAAACGGCAAACAGGATGAGAGCGATGACAAAGATGATCATGGCGATGTCGGTGGCCGCGGCGGCAATGCCACCGAAGCCGAACACTGCCGCGACAATTGCCACCACGAGAAATGTCAGTGCCCAACCGAGCATGGTGTATCTCCT
>JBCDCF010000359.1:0-4622 GCA_039182345.1 Pseudomonadota bacterium | reverse complement strand
GCGCTGACATGCACGGCCCGGACGCCGTGATGGTGGGCAAGCTGCGCCTCGATCTCCCCCAGTTCGATGCGAAAGCCGCGCACCTTCACCTGGTCGTCGCCACGACCTTCAAACAGGATGGTGCCGTCGGGCCGCCAACGGCCCCGATCGCCGGTGCGGTACATCAATGCGTCGCCGGCGCCTGCATAAGGGTCTGGCAGGAAGACGGCGCCTGTCTTTTGCGCATCGGCCACGTAGCCGAGCGCCACCCCATCGCCCCCCACATAAATCTCTCCGACCACACCGACGGGAAGCGGCCGGCCGGCAGCGTCCAAAATGTAGGCCCGGCTGTTGGCAATGGGCTTGCCGATGGGAATGGCCGTGGCATCGGCGTCCAGCTCGCCGATGGGAAAGGTGGTGCTGAAGGTGGTGTTCTCTGTGGGCCCGTAACCGTTGAGGAGTGTGAGGCCCGACCCCGACCCTGCGGCAAGGACACTGCGGGCTGCCGCGGGGCTCACCACATCGCCGCCTGTGAGGACCGTTCGTTCGCCGGCAAAGGCGCCAGGGTCGACGCTGGCGATCTCCTTGAAGAGGCCTGCGGTGATCCACAACAGCGTGATGGAGTGTTGGCGCAGGATCTCCCGCAGCGCACCAGCATCGAGCATGGCGCGGCGTTCCAGCGTGACGGCGGTGCCGCCATTCAAAAGCGGCGCCCACAGCTCCAAAGTCGAGGCGTCGAACGATGGGTTGGAGTAGACGGCCGCCCGCGTCGTTTCCGAAAACGTGGCAAAGTTGGTGTTTTTGACAAGGCGCACCACGGCCCTGTGGGGCACGGCGACGCCTTTGGGCTCGCCTGTGGAGCCGGATGTGAACATCACGTACGCCGGTGCATCGGCCTCAAGGGCAGCGCACGGGGCGATGGGGGCGAGGGTGGCGGCCGCCATCAATTCATCCACGGCAATGCGCGTGCCGGCGTAAGGGGCTGTGTCATCTGCTTCGGCGATGACGGCGCGGGCGCCCACAAGGCTCGACAGCCGTGCGCGATGGGCGTCAGGGTTGTCAGGGTCGACAGGAACGTAGACCGCCCCGAGCCGCACTATGGCAAGAACCAGCGTGACAAAGCGGATCGAAATGGGGACGGCGATGACCACAGCATCACCCGCTCCAACCCCTTGGGATGCAAGGGCGCTTGCGAGGCGACCTGCCCACTCGGCCGTTTGCGCGTAGGTGTGGCGCTCGTGGCCGTCGTCGAGGGCGACATTGTCTGGAACGCACCGCGCGACCTCCTCAAACAAGGATGCGATGGAGGCCTCGCGCGGGTAGGGCCGGGCGGTGTCGTTGAACCGTGCCAGCAGGGCGCGCCCGTCCGCCTCATCAATGAGCGGCAGTTCGGCGATGGGGCGGGACGGGTCTGCCGCGGCCGCTTCAGCGAAGGTCGCGTACCAGCAAAGGACCGCGTCCATGGTTTCAGGGTGGAACAGGGTGGGGTCGTAGCGGCACCACAATTCCAGCGCCTTTGGCCCCTGGTGGTAGACGAAGGAGATGTCGGTCTTTGCCGGCTGGTCGAACTCCTCGTCCAAGAGTTCAAAGCGGGAGCCATCGGCGGCGATGCGATGGCCGCCGGAAGGTTCGAACGCGCCGAACAGAACCTGCATCAGAGGCACCACATCGGCCCGCCGCTCAAGCCCGATTGCCTGAACGATCCTCTGGAAGGGGGCCTCCTTGTGCTTCACCGCATCAATGAAGGTCTGTTTGGTGTTTCCAAGAAGGGCAGCGAACGTGAGCTCGCCGGGGTCGGTGATGCGCAGCGGCAAAAGGTCGACCAGAAGGCCGACCATGCCGGCAAGTTCGGGCCGGGTGCGTTTGGACACAGGTGTCGTGACCACAACGTCGTCAAGGCCGCTCCAGCGGTGGAGCACGGCGACGAACACGGCAAGAAAGGCTTGAAACGGGCTGGTGCCGTGCTGGCGCGCAACGCGTGCCAGCGCTTCGCCCACACCAGGTGGCACAACCCGCCTGGCCACCCCGCCGACACCTGGCGCTGAAGTCCCACGCCTTTTATCGAGCGGAAGGTCGAGCAGCGCAGGCGCCCCGGCAAGGGCCTTGCGCCAGTGGGCCAAGGCTTGAGCGAGGGCGGGGGCATCGTCGTCGTGGAAGGTTTCCGCCTCCCAGTCGGCATAGTCCGGGTATTGGAGCGCAAGATCGTCCCAGACCGCTGTGTGGCCGGTCGCCTCATCATAGGCGCGCATCAGGTCGGCCACGACCAAGGCGACGGACTCCCCATCCATGATGGCGTGGTGAAACACCATGACGATGGCGCTTGCCGCCTCCGAGGCGACCACCTCCGCTGCCAACAGGGGTCCTTTGGCAAGGTCGAACGGGCGTGCTGCGAGGCGGGCCACACTCTCCTTCAGGGCCGTATCGAAGGCGGCCTCGCCCGCTGCGGCGTGGATCGGTATGTCGATGGTCAGCCCGTCGTCGACGGCAAGTACGGGGGCGTCATCCACCAGGGGAAACGAGGCGCGCAACAGGTCGTGGCGGGCGACCACCGTATGCACTGCCGTCACAAGCGCTTCGGGCTTTTCCGTCTTGGTGACGCGCACGATGATGGGAACGGCGTAGCCGGCGCGGTCCGGCTGCAACAATTCCAAGAGGCAGATTTGCCGTTGTGCGTAGCTTGCTGAGGCGACGTAGCCGGTGGACATGCCGGTCAGGACTTTAAGGCGCCAAGGTCGACCCTTGCGCGTTGCCGCCTTTTCGGCGCGGCGGTTGCCGGGCCCTGCCGCGCCTTGGCGGTGCTGACGCGCGCGGCAAAGTCGGCAAGGCGCGGCGCTTCCAGAAGGTCCACCAGTTCCGCCTCAACATTGAGGGCACGGCGCAGGCGAGAGATCACCTGCATGCCGGCGAGAGAACCGCCGCCGATGGCAAAGAAGTCGTCGAAGCGGCCCACGTCGCCAATACCCAAGATGTCGGACCATGCCTCCGCGACGGCCTCCTCCGTCGGCCCCTGCGGCGCCACTCGATCCACCGGGTTGAGAGACGGGGCGGGCAGGCGCTGGCGGTCCACCTTGCCGGCTGCAGTCTTCGGAAGGCGGTCGTGGGCGACCACGCGGTGCGGCACCATGTAGGCAGGCAGATGACGCCGGGCGTGCTGTTGCACGTCATCCGCGGAGGGGACGCTGGCGCCGGCCACATGGGCCACCAAAATCGGTGCGGCTGAAGCGGAGGCTCGGTGGGTCACCACCACAGCCTCTTCAATGCGCGGGTCCGTCAGAAGGGCGGTCGCGACCTCGTCCAGTTCGATCCTGTAGCCGCTGACCTTCACCTGGTCGTCGGCACGTCCGTGGAACTGTAGCTTGCCTGCCGGTGTGAGGGAGACGCGATCGCCTGTGCGATAAAGCCTTGCCCCTTCAGGCGCACCAGGGGTTAACCGGTCGGCCACAAAGCGCGCGTCCGTAAGGCTTGGCGCGCCCACATAGCCCCTCGCCACATGGGGGCCGCCGATCCACAATTCGCCCACTGTGCCTGGCGGGGCCAGCTGCCCCCGGTCGTCCACCACAAAGGCCGATGTTCCTGGGATGGGACTGCCGATGGGAACGGGTCCCGCCGCATCCGTGCGCACGACTTCGTAGGTGGCCCAGACGGTGGTCTCGGTCGGCCCATACTCATTGATGAGACGGGTCGACGGGAGCAAGGCCCCATGACGGGCAATTAAATCGCGAGAGGCGGCTTCCCCGGCGACAACCACGCTCTTGAGGCTTGCAAGGTCTCCCGGTGCAGCGCCCGCGAGGACCAGTGCCCACTGGGAGGGGATCATGATTGTGTGGGTCACAGCCTCGCGCGCGATGAGGGCTGCCATCCGCTCTGGATCGTCCATGTCCAGGGCGCGCGGGAGGACCAGCGTCCCGCCGTCCGCAAGGGTACAAAACAGCCCCGTAACGGAGCCATCGAAGGTGAGCGAGAAGGTTAGAAGGAACCGCTCGATGGGGCCGTCAGGGTAGGCCGCCTGCCGCGCCTCCACGTGAAAGCCGAGATTGTCGTGCCCGACGCTCACCCCCTTCGGCCTGCCCGTGGAGCCCGACGTGAAGATCACATAGGCCTCATCCTGCCCCTGTGGCAGCGCGGGACCGCTGGGCTCGCGTGGTGACACCGGCGGGGTGGGCAGGTCGGCAAGGGCGATGGCGGAGCGCCCGGCGACCACCTGCGGGTCGGCGCTGACGACCCAGTCCACCGCGCCATCGTCGAGGATGGCCGCCTTGCGGGCATCGGGCGCTGCAACATCGAGCGGGACATAGGCCGCGCCGGCAACCATGATGCCGAGGATCGCCGCAATCGCGAGGGGCGTCCGTTCCATGTGGAGGCCGACCCGCGCGCCTTGGGCGACGCCTTCATCCCTCAGCCGCGCTGCGATGGCCTGGGCGGTGCCCACTAGGTCGCTGTAGGTGAGGGTGTCGCCGGCAAAGGTAACTGCGGGTGCGCCCGGCCGCTCGGCCGCATGGCGCTCAATCCGCGCAAGCACCGTTTGGCCGCTCCAGACCAAGGGTGCGCCGCGGCATGGGCCTTCAAGAAGGGCCGCCTGTGCCGAGGCGGGGAACGGGTCCACCTGCGACAATGATTGGCCTGCTGCCTGCGGAAACTGCGCG
>JBCDCF010000358.1:0-4635 GCA_039182345.1 Pseudomonadota bacterium | reverse complement strand
GGCTGATCCTGTGTGCCAACGGCCGCAAGCTCTCCAAGTCCAGCGGTGCCACCAGCCTTGCGGCCATCAGAGAGTTGCAGCCCGACCCCGCCGTTCTGCGCACCCAACTCGGCTACCCAACACTCTAAAGCATGTCTGGCGCATGTCCTCTTCGCTCGATCTGACCCAGATCGACCCGGATGCGCGCTCGCCGACAAACCCACGCCTTCGCGATCGACAGCCTCCTGCATTGATTTTGGTTTGGCGTCGAACTATTTAGTTCGACATCAAACTATAGAGGCACACCATGATCACACGACGTTCGGTTTTGCTTGGCGCAGGTGGGGGGCTTGCCGTGGCGGTGGGTGGGGGTGCGCTGTTTGCCACCACGCGCACGCCCCATGCGGCGCTGGCACCTTGGGAGGCCCCCGGCACGCTGGCGGAAGACCCGCGGGTGAAGGCGCTGGAGTGGGCCATCCTCGTCCCCAATCCGCACAACCGGCAGCCTTGGAACGTGGAGCTTGTGGGACGTGACGAGGTGGTGCTGACCTGCGACCTCGATAGACGCCTTCCCATGACCGACCCCTATGACAGGCAGATCACCATCGGCCTTGGCTGCTTTGTGGAAATGTTCGCCCTTGCCGCGGCCTCTGAGGGTCTCAGCACCAAAATCACACCGTTTCCTGAAGGGGAGCCTGGGGAAACGGCAAGGCTCGACCAGCGTCCCGTCGCCCACCTTCTGCTCCACGATGGCGGCACGCCCGATCCGCTCTTCGCCCACGCTCCCCACAGGCGCACCAACAAGGAGCCTTACGAGGATCGCGCCATCGACGCTGCCCATCTTGAGGCCGTCATTGCCGAGGGCACCCGCACCAGCATAGGCGCCACCACCGACCCTTCAATGGTGGAGACCTTGCGCCAGATTGCGGCGGAGGCCTGGCTCATCGAAAGCGCCACGCCGCGCACCCACAAGGAGAGCGTCGACCTGATGCGTTTCGGCAAGGCTGAGATCAACGCCAACCCCGATGGGATCGACCTTGGCGGGCCGATGCTCGAGGCGCTCCACCTTGCAGGGCTGTTGACGCCCAAAACCATGGTGGACCCCCAAAGCACAGCCTTTGCCCAAGGGGAGGCCATGTATGCAGACCTTTTCAACACGGCGAAAGGGTGGATCTGGGTGACAACCGAGGACAACAGCCGCGCCGCACAGCTGGCCGCGGGACGGGATTGGCTGCGCGCCAACCTTGCCGCCACCGGTGTCGGCCTTGCCGTTCAGCCCATGAGCCAATGCCTTCAAGAGTACGAAGAGGTGGCACCGCTGTTGGCCCAAACCCACGACGCCCTCGGCACGGACGGGACCCAGCGCGTGCAACTCCTTGCAAGGGCCGGGTATGGGCCGACGGTTGCGCCCTCCCCCCGCTGGCCTGCCGCCTCAAGGGTGGTGAAGAGGGGTTAAGCCCTGCACCATGGACCGCGCCGTCGCTGAGGGGTATGGGGTCGGCGTGGATGATCCGCCAACATCAACGCCTTCAAAGCCGGCACCCTCTGAGCCGTCCGAATCGGGCATTGCGTCAGAGATCCAAGCGGACAGGGGTGTGCTGTTCGCGGTCTTCAATGAGATCGCCATCATCGAACAGCTGGCCCGCACGCAGTTGGAGGCGGTGATGCCGGACGGGCTTCTCCTGCCCCACTTTGGCGTCCTCAATCACCTCGTGCGGCTGGGGGACGACAAGCCCCTCAACCGCCTCGCCTTCGCCTTCCAGGTGACGAAGGGCACCATGACCAACACCATCCAAAGGCTGGAGCGCCGGGGCTATGTGGTGGTGCGTCCGGACCCCAGCGATGGTCGCGGCAAAAGGGTTTTCATCACCGAGGAGGGGCGGGCGGTGCGCGAGACGGCCATCGCCGCCCTCGGCCCGATGCTGGATGCCCTGGCCAAGAAGGTGGAACCCGCGGTGTTCGCATCCATCCTGCCGCACCTGTCCCACTTGCGGGCAGTGCTGGATGAGATGCGCAACCCGCCGGCACCCTCGTAACCGCTGACCCTCAGCGCCCCTCTGGCCGGAAGACGCCGCGGCCTGCCGCCTTTGCCTCTTCGTGGACGGCCATCCACTCCTCAGGCGCGGTCTTTGTGGGCGTTGCCCAGCCTTGCTCGATCAGCCAGCGCGACAGGTCCGTCTTCGCCACGAGGCAGGTGGAAATGCTCGGCCCCTCCGGTGGCTGGTAGATGCTTTTGACGTCGGAGCACTCAATGGCACGGCGGCGCACGAGGCGACGCAGGGCCGTACGGGCCCGCCGACCGCAGGGCCAAACGTTGCCTTGTGCGTCAGTGCACTCATAGTCCGCAGACGGCGCATCGATATGGGCAAGTTGAATGTTGCGGGTGCGCGCGTTGATGAGCCCCGCGCTCTCAATCACCACGAGCTTCAACCGCTCCGGGCCTGGCGGGGGCTTCACTGGCAACTTCACCGCCGACTGGGCGCGGGTCAGCGGCCCTTCCACGCGGGTGGCCACAATCCCGTCCTCATCCACGTAGCGGACGATCTTGGGTTTTTCGACAATGGGGGCACTGCTTTCGCGCGCCGGGCCTGCGCCGCGGGGACCTGTGCGCTCGACGCGATTGGTCTGGACGCGTTCTTCGGCCGGAGGCAGCATTTGTAGGACGGCGATGCCAGCGGCGGCAAACACGCCCAGCACCACAAGCAGGATCAAACTTGCGGCGCCTGCCCGCCCCATGCCTCAGCCCGCGCGAACGCCAGGTGACTGCGGCAGGATGT
Organism: Pseudomonadota bacterium; assembly: GCA_039182345.1. Taxonomy (GTDB): domain Bacteria; phylum Pseudomonadota; class Alphaproteobacteria; order Rhizobiales; family Amorphaceae; genus Acuticoccus. Next base: position 1,879 of record JBCDCF010000358.1, on the reverse strand, counting down.
CGCCACACAATAGGCGGCGGTGGGCCAACGGGCCCATACCGTCGCCTGTCACGGACGCATCGAAGCGCCGGTCCAAAACCTGGCCGGACGCTGCGGTGCGATTAGCTGGCGGCAGCAGCCTTTTCAACGCGCTTTTCCTTGCGCTCGGCAATGCGGGCAGCCTTACCGGTGCGGCCACGCAGGTAGTACAGCTTGGCGCGACGGACCTTGCCGCGGCGCACCACCTCAACCGATTCAAGCATCGGCGAGTAGACAGGGAACACGCGCTCCACGCCCTCACCGTAGGACAGCTTGCGCACGGTGAAGCTCTCATTCAGGCCGGCGCCGGAGCGGCCGATGCACACGCCTTCATAGGCCTGCACACGGGTCCTGGTGCCTTCGGTCACGCGCACATTCACGCGGACCGTATCGCCCGGTTGAAAGGGGGGCAGCACACGCTTTTCCTCGATTGCCGCCATCTGCTCACGATTGAGCTCATCGATAATGTTCATATTCGTCAGATCCCGTCGCGCTGTGGTCACAGCGCGTGCATCGCCACGCGGTCTTTAGGCCAAGCCGTTTGAATAGTGTGCCTGAAGCCATTTGTCGAGGGTTGTCCGCCTGACAAATTGCTTAAGGTGTGGGCCCTAACCGTCGACGGGCCGGGTGTCCTCGATCACCTTGCCGTCGTTGGGCAGACTGCCTTCAGCCACCGCTTCCACGCGCCCGGACAGGCCTGTCACTGTCTTCAGCGTTGCCGCCACAGCCTCTGTCGCCGCCCCGTCGAGGCCCTCGGCCCTAAGCACCATGATGTCGGCATGGTCGGCGCGTGACACCACGAGCCGCGCCTTGGTGATGGACGGATGCGCCGCCGCCACCTTTGCGATCTGCGCAGGGTCCACAAACAGCCCTTTCACCTTGGTGCGCTGGTCGGCCCGCCCCATCCAACCTTTAATGCGGGTGTTGGTGCGCCCACACGGGCTCACGCCTTCAAGGACGGCGGTCAGATCGCCGGTGGCAAACCGTATCAAAGGGAGCGCACCGGAGAGTTTGGTGACGACAATCTCACCCACCTCGCCCTCGCGCACGGGATCGCCTGTGCCTGGGCGCACAATCTCAACAATCAGGTCTTCGTTGAGGATCAGCCCGTCCCGCGCCTCGCTCTCGTAGGCGATGACCCCGATATCGGCCGTGGCATAGCACTGTAGGACGCTGACGCCGCGCGCTTCGATCCGTGCGCGCAGATCGCCGGGGAGGGCAGCGCCGGACACCAGCGCCTTCTTAAGGCTCGTCACGTCGCTCCCGGCTTGGGCGGCCTTGTCGAGGAGAATGTTGAGAGCATCGGGCACGCCCACATAGACGCTTGGCGACACGTCGCTCACGAGGGGGAGGAGCTTATCCATCTCCACCGGCCCTGCCGCAAACACTGGCGCACCGAGCGCCCCAAGGCCGCTTTCCAGAATGAAGGCGCCCGGCGTCATGTGATAGCTGAAGGTGTTGAGGACGAGGTCGCCAGGCCGCACGCCGGCCGCAAACAAGGCGCGCGCGGTGCCGAACGGGTCCGCCTCCCGCCCCTGCGCCACATAGACCGGGCCGGGCGACACATATACCCGCGCAAGATCGGCAGGCGGCACGGCAAGAAAGCCTGCGAAGGGCGGGTCGGCCTGCTGCGCCTCCATCACCTCTGTCTTGCGCAGGACCGGGAGCGCGGCGAGCGCAGCACGGGTGGTGAGGGCTGCGGGATCCACATCGGCAAGGCGCTTTGCCCAGGCCGGCGCACCATCCTTTGCCGCCGCAATGACCGTGGGGAGGGCTGCCAAAAGCGCCGCCTCCCTCTCGGAGGGATCGCGGGTTTCTAGCCCGTCATAATGGTCCGCCATGGTGCTCCTCCGCTCGCGTG
>JBCDCF010000357.1:0-4641 GCA_039182345.1 Pseudomonadota bacterium | reverse complement strand
GTCCATCAGGAGGAGTTCCTGGTGCTGCATCTCGTGATGACAGCCAAGCTCCACCCGGGTCAGGACTTCGTGGGTGCTCTCCTCGGGAAGGTGGGAGAGGAGCGCGTCCACGCGGGCATCGATGGCGGCGCGGTAGGCGATGACCTCCTGCGCGGTGGGCCGGGTCAGCATCCCGCGCATGGGGCGGGCGTGCCGTGAGCCGGCCTGCACGTAGTAGGAGTTGAAGCAGTGCGCGAAGCGAGGATCGTGCGGGCGAAACCCTTTCTCGAAAGGGGCCAGCACGAAGGTCTCGAAGAACCATGTGGTGTGGGCAAGGTGCCATTTGGCAGGCGATGCGTCTGGCATCGACTGCACCACAATGTCCTCAGGCGACAGGCGGGTGGCTAGGTCCCGCGTTGTCTTGCGTGTTTGTGCAAAAAGGGTCCCGACGCCTTGCGGCGCCCGGTTCAATCCCACCTTGGCCATTGCCCCTCTCCCGCGTCCGTCTTTCGATCGTCCGTTGCTCGGTTACGGGGCGTGCCGTCCGCGAAAGGTCCGGCAAGACCGTCGGCCGTGGAGGGGAATGCGCCGCGCCTGTGTGCCAGGCGTTGGCGGCGGCCTAACCCTCCAGTTGGCGCGCCTCGTCAGGTATCATTATAGGAATGCCATCCCGGATCGGGTAGGCAAGTTTTGCCGCGTCGGAGATCAATTCGTTGGCTTGAGCGTCGTAGCGCAAGGTCGTCTTGGTGACAGGGCAGACCAAAAGCTCAAGGAGTTTGGGGTCTACGCGGCGCGGCTCGTTCATCAGATCGTCCTAGTTCAGCGTCGGTTTGTCGCCGTTCTGGCGGGCAAGTTCCATCTCGGTGATGGCCACGAGCGTCGCGGCACGGGCGCGCAGGTCAGGGGCCTCGAGCAGCGCCTGCTTTTCGGCAGGGCCGTAAGGGCTCATCATCGCCAAGGTGTTGACGAGGGCTTCGTTGGAGGCGCTGCGCACGCTCTTCCAGTCGGCCTCAAGGTCATTGGCGTCAAGATAGTTTTGGAAGGCCTTAATCAGCGCATCGCGGTCCACATCGCCATCCCCGCAAGGGTCGGCAAGGTCGTCGGCAAAGCGGTCCGCGCTGATGCGGCAGCGGCGGTAGATGTGCCCTTCGTCCATCTCTTCCAGGATGCGAAAGCGGGTCACACCGGCAAGCTGGATGATGTAGCGCCCATCGCCCGATTCCTGGAAGGAGACGATGCGGCCGAGCGCGCCCACCTCGCACAGTTCCGGCCGCTCCTCTTCGCCCACATCGTCGGTGTCGCGGTCGAACCGTGGCTGGACCATGCCGATCACGCGGTCGGCGCCAAGAACATCATCGATCATCGCCACATAGCGGCGCTCGAAAATGTTCAGCGGCAGATGGGCGCGCGGCAGCAACAGCGCGCCCGACAGAGGAAACACCGGCACGATGGACGGGATGGTGTCGATGCTCTCGTAACTCACATTGCCGACGCGCATCACATTCTCCAGACAATCAGGCGAACAGGACCGACGACATCTTGCGCCGTCCTCTGAGGGTGGCAGGATCCTGCGCGCCCCAGGCCTCAAAAAAACTGATCAATTCCTTGCGGGCAGCCTCGTCGTTCCACTCCCGCTCGCGCCGCATGATTTCGATCAAGTGATCGACGGCGCCGTCCTTGTCGCCGGTGCCGGCAAGGGACACGGCAAGATCGAACCTTGCTTGATGGTCGCCGGGGTCCTTGTCCACCGCCGCCTTGAGGTCACTGGGGCCGCCGACGGAGGCAGCCTGTTCGGCGAGGCGGAGCGCGGCCTCCAACCCTTCGATGGGCGGTTCGCGCCGCATGGATTCCGGCAGCGAGTTCAAGATTTCCGCTGCGGCGGCCATGTTGCCTGCGGCAAGGCTGGCTTGGCCAAGGCCGGCAATGGCCGATGCGTTCTCAGGGTCGCGCTGCAGCACCGCCTCATAAAGGGCAAGCGCCTGGTCGAGATCGCCTGCAGCGCGGGCGGCGTCGGCCTCTTCCAACAGCTCCGACACACCGTCCGTGGCAGGGCCCGCCACACGCTCGAGGAAGGTGCGGATCTGGGCTTCGGTCTGAACGCCGACAAAACCGTCCATGGGCTGGCCGTTGCGAAACGCAATCACCGCGGGAATGGAGCGGATGCCCAGCTGGCCTGCAATCTCAGGGTGATCGTCAATGTTCATCTTCACCAGTTGGACGGAACCGGCGAACGCGCGCACCACTTTTTCAAGGACAGGGGCGAGCTGCTTGCAGGGGCCGCACCAGGGCGCCCAGAAGTCCACCAGCACGACGGCCTGGCGCGAGGCGTCAATCACGTCGCGCGCAAAGGTCTGTGTCGTGGTCTCAATCACTTGGCCCGAGGGCGCATCGCCCGTCGCCGGCTGCGGTGCAGAGGATATTGTCTGGCCGCTCGGACCCAGAAGGGTACTCATACTGCCTGCCTGTGTGTGTCGCGTTCCACTGTCAGAAATGGGAAGCGCAGCCGCCAAGGCAATCGGGCAAGGCGTGTTCTGGCTTGCGCACAGGGTGTGGGCCTGTGATTCTCCGCCGTCAGAGCCCAAACCCAGCGACACGCGGGCTTTGGGAGGACCTTAGCCCGCCGGCTGGTCTTCCGCGGCAGGCAAATCGACGATGAGAGGGGTGTGACCCGTTGCCGCCAGGAAGGCGCGGAAGGCCTCTTGGGGCAGCGTCGTGGTCGCCGTATTGCGCAAAGGGTGAACGTTAACGGTGGCAGCGTCCGCAAGCCGGCGGTCGACCACGAGGTTCACCCGGCCCTTGGTGTCGTTGATGAGGCCGAGCACTGTCACCGACCCTGGCGCGACGCCCAACAGCGTTTCCATGAGGGCTGCCGAGCCGAAGCTGAGACGCCCTTTCGCGCCAATCACCGTGTGCAGGCGTTTCAGGTCAACGCTCTGGTCTTCCTCGGCCATCACCAGAAAGACGGTGCCTTTTTTGTCTTTCAAGAAGAGGTTTTTGGTGTGCGCCCCATCGATGACGCCGCGCAAATGGCGGGACTGGTCGACCGTGTGCGCCGCCTCGTGCTCCACCGTCTCCAGCGAGTAGCCGAGGGAGCGAAAGAGGGCGAAGAGTTCGCCCTCCCCTTTGGTGTCATCCGCCGTGGCGGGATCGGTCCCGCTCACCCGGCTTTGGCGACGGCCCGACCGGCCAGAACCGGCACGAGATGGGCGCGATACTCGGCCGAGCCGTGAATGTCGGCAAGCATCATGCCTGGGTCGACGGCAATGGAGGAGACCGCATCGGCCGACCAGTTGCCGTTCAGCGCCTCTTCCATCTGGCCGACGCGGAACACGCCGTCGCTGCCAGAGCCTGTGACGGCCACACGCGCGCCGCCTGAGCCATGTTGCGCTACGAACACCGCGCACAAGGCATAGCGGGAGGCCTGGTTGCGGAACTTCTCGTAGCCGGCCTTTTGCGGGACCTTGAAGGTGACGCGGGTGATGATCTCGTCATCGGCCAGCGCCGTCTCGAACATGCCTGTGAAGTAGTCGGCCGCGTTGTGGCTGCCTTTGGTGGTGTGGATCACAGCGTCGAGCGCCATGGCAGCGGCCGGGTAGTCGGCCGCAGGGTCGTTGTTGGCAAGGACACCGCCAAGGGTGCCGCGGTTGCGCACGGCAGGATCGCCGATCCCATCGGCAAGGCCTGCAAGGCTTGGCAGGGCCCGCTTCACGTCATCGGAGCCTGCCACCTCCGAGTGGGTGCAGGCAGCGCCAATGGTGACCGTGTCGCCTTCCACCGAGATCCCCTTCAGTTCGGGGATGCGGGTGAGGTCGATCACGTCCGTCGGTGCGGCAAGGCGCTGCTTCATGGTGGCGATCAACGTCTGACCGCCGCCGAGGAATTTGCCGTCCTCGGCCCCGTTCAGCTTGGCGACCGCTTCGTCGAGGCTCGTCGCCCTGACATAGTTTGTGGCGTACATCCTCGTCTCCTTTATTCAGCGGCCGCGGCGGTGCGCATGGCTTGCGCGGCACGCCAGACTTTTTCCGGCGTCGCCGGCATCGTCATGTCTTCGGTCTTCAAGGCATCGGTGACAGCATTGATCACCGCTGCGGGGGCGCCGATGGCACCGGCCTCGCCGCACCCTTTCACACCCAATGGGTTGTTGGGGTTGGGGGTGACCACATGGTCGAGCGCAAAGCTCGGCAGGTCGTCGGCCCGGGGCATGCAGTAGTCCATGTAGCTGGCGGTCAGAAGCTGGCCGTCCTCGTCATAGACGCAGCCTTCCAGAAGCGCCTGGCCAATGCCCTGGGCAAGACCGCCATGGACCTGACCTTCCACCACATTGGGGTTCACGATGACGCCGAAATCGTCCACCGCCACGAAGTTCACCACCTGGGTGATGCCTGTGTCGGGGTCGATCTCCACCTCGCAGATGAAGGTGCCGGCCGGGAACGTGAAGTTCGCCGGGTCGTAGAACGCCTTTTCCGACAGCCCCGGCTCCATGTCGTCCGGGATGTTGTGGGCGGTGTAGGCGCCGAGCGTCATCTCATGCCAAGCTAGCTTCTTGTCGGTGCCTGCCACCTTCAACTCGCCACCTTCGATGACAATGTCGTTCTCGTCGGCCTCAAGCAGGTGCCCTGCCAGCTTCTTGGCCTTGGCCTCCACCTTATCGAGGGCCTTGGC
>JBCDCF010000356.1:0-4645 GCA_039182345.1 Pseudomonadota bacterium | reverse complement strand
CTACGAAGGCGGTCGGGCGCTGGTGCGTCCGCCTGTGACCACAAGGGAGAACGAACCCATGAGTGCGGTGGATCTTGACCGCGAGGTCGGTGTTGTCATCGGCGGCGGCAATTTTTTGCGCGGCGCCAACCTGGCGCTGACGGCGGTGGACCGTGTGGCCGGCGACCAGATGGGCATGCTCGCCACCGTCATGAATGCCGTTGCAATGGCGGCACAGATCCGCGCCCTCGGCAAAGAGGCTGTGGTGCTGTCGGCCATCGACGTTCCTGTCATCTGCGACCGTTTCACCCACCGCGGCGCACTGCAGCACATGGCCGAGGGCCGTGTGGTGCTGTTTGCCGCAGGCACGGGCCATCCCTTCTTCACCACTGACACGGCAGCCGTCCTTCGGGCCGTTGAAATGGGCTGCGACGCCTTGCTCAAAGGCACCCAGGTGGACGGCGTCTACGATGCCGATCCCATGAAGGATCCCAACGCGCGCCGCTACGAAACCCTCTCCCACCAGGAGGCGTTGTCCAAGAATCTGGGGGTGATGGACGCTGCCGCCATCGCCTTGGCGCGCGACAATGACCTGCCCATCATGGTGTTTTCCATCACCGCGCCGGGGGGCCTGCCGAGCGCTGCCCAGGCGAAGGGTCAGTACACGGTGGTGGCACAATAAAGAATTGGGCATAGACGACAGCGCATGGACGCTTTAACCCGCACCACAGCGTGGCAGGGTGCCAGGCGCGGTTGTGGGCGATTGCCGGTGAGCCGCCGACCTTGCTACGAAGGCGGTCGGGCGCTGGTGCGTCCGCCTGTGACCACAAGGGAGAACGAACCCATGAGTGCGGTGGATCTTGACGACCTGAAGCGGCGGATGGATGGCGCTCTGCAGGTCCTCAAGCAAGAGTTGTCCGGTTTGCGGACGGGCCGTGCATCGGCCTCCATGCTGGACCCGATCATGGTGGAGGCCTACGGCTCCCACATGCCCTTGAACCAGATTGCGACCATCTCCGTGCCCGAACCAAGGTTGATTTCGGTGCAGATTTGGGATCGCTCCATGGCCCAGTCCGCCGAAAAGGCGATCCGCGAGTCAAGCCTCGGGCTCAATCCTGTGGTGGAAGGCCAGCTCTTCCGCATTCCGATTCCTGAATTGAACGCCGAGCGCCGCCAAGAGCTTATAAAGGTGGCGCACAAGTACGCCGAGCAGGCGCGCGTTGCCGTCCGCCATGTGCGGCGCGACGGGATGGAAGACGTCAAAAAGGCTGAGAAGAACGGCGTCGGCCAGGATGAAATGCGCGCTCTGTCGGACAAGGTGCAAAAGCTGACGGACGAGAAGGTGGCCGAGATCGACGCCATCGTGACGGGCAAAGAACAAGAAATCTCACAGATCTGACAGTGGACCAGGACCCCCTTGCTTCAGCACCGGTGCCGCCCGCGCGAGGGGCTGAGCATCCTGGGGGACTGCCGCGCCATGTGGCCATTATCATGGATGGAAATGGCCGCTGGGCGGGTCGGCGCGGGCTGCCGCGCACCTTCGGCCATCGCAAGGGCGTTGAGGCCGTGCGGCGCCTTGTGCGCCACGCCGGCGACCGCGGCATCAAGGTTCTGACGCTGTTTGCCTTCTCGCGGGAAAACTGGAGCCGGCCCGAGCAGGAAGTGGGCGAAATCATGGGGCTCCTGCGCCGCTATATCCGCAGCGATCTGGACGAGCTTGTGGATGCTGGGGTGGGCATCACCGTCATCGGTGCGCGCGAGGACCTGGCCGACGATTTGCGCACCATGATCGACGAGGCCGAATCCCGCACCGCCATGAACGATCGCATGCGACTTGTCCTTGCCTTCAACTATAGCGGCCGCGATGAGATCGTGCGGGCCGCGCGGCGCGCTGCCGAGGCCATCGCCCGCGGCGAATTGGACCCCAAGGCCCTCAACGAGCGGTCGTTCTCCGCCCTCCTCGACACAGGCCTGTTGCCCGATCCCGACCTTGTGATCCGCACCAGCGGCGAATTGCGCGTCTCCAACTTCCTCCTGTGGCAATCGGCCTACGCGGAGTATGCGTTCCCGCCCGCCTTGTGGCCCGACTTCGACGAACGCCACTTTGACGAAGCCCTTGCCGACTACGCCAAACGCCAGCGCCGGTTCGGCGATGTGGGCGCTGCGGCGGCAGGGTCATGACGATGGTGCCCATAGACCGCCGCGGCATCAGACAGACGGCGGCAGGCGACAAACCCCCATCGCGCATTCGAAGGCGCGTGCGGGCCCTGCGCGAACACTTCGTCTTCAAGAAGGAACTGCGCGCGCGGATGATCTCCGCCGCCATCCTCATCCCCACAGCCCTTTTCGCCACCTGGTTCGGCGAGTGGACCTTTTTCGCCGTGGTGCTCCTGACCGGCGTTCTGGTCCTTTATGAGTGGCTGAGGATGATTGGCGCAGGCGATATCACGCCCCTGCGCTGGGTGGGGTGGATCGGCCTTGGGGTCGTCGCCATTGCCGCACTCACCCAGCCGCTTCCCATTGCAGCGATCGCGGTGGTGGCCTCAATGGTTGTGTGCGGCGCGGTCGCCTGGTCCTACCGGTTCGACATTGCCGTGCGCTGGGTGGCTGCGGGCATCCTTTATGCAGGGGTGGCCGTCATTGCCCTTGTGGCCCTTCGCAAAGGGGTGGACGGGTTTGGCGCCGTCGTCTTCGTTTTCCTCATTGCTTGGGCGAGCGATACGGCGGCCTTTTTCGTCGGCCGCAAGATGGGCGGGCCGAAGCTGTGGCGGCGCGTGTCCCCGTCGAAGACCTGGTCAGGCGCGGCTGGCGGACTGGTGTTCGGCACCCTCTTCGGTGTGCTTGTGGCGGCCTGGCTGAAGGTGCCTGTCACCCCGACGACAGTGGTGGTGGCAGCGCTCGTCTCCATTGCCGCCCAGGCCGGCGACCTCCTCCAGTCGGCGGCCAAGAGGCGCTTTGCGGTGAAGGATGCCGGCAGCCTCATCCCCGGCCATGGCGGGGTGATGGACCGTGTGGATGGGCTGATGGTGGCCGGTCTCGTTGCGGTGATCCTCGGCAGCGTCGTGGTGGCCGACCATCCGGCAACGGGCCTTTTGTCTTTAATGGGGCGCTGAGGCGATGAAGCGGGTCATTCTTCTGGGGGCGACAGGGTCCATCGGTGCGTCGGCGATGGCCGCCATCGAGGCTGGAGAGTTTCGCCTTGTGGGCGTCGGCGCCAACCGCAATGCGACGGCTCTGGCAGAGATTGCCCGCAAGCACCGCCCATTGATGACCGTCGTTGCCGACGAGGCAAGCCTTCCCGCCCTGCGCGATGGTTTGAGCGGCGAGGATCTGCCCCACGCGGCCGGTGCCGCCGCCATGGCAGACCTTGCGGCCATGGACGCTGACTGCATCATCCTTGCCATTCCAGGCTTTGCGGCCCTCAGGCCCGCCCTTGCGGCGGTGGATGCCGGCCGCGTCGTGTGCCTTGCCAACAAGGAATGCCTTGTGGCGGCGGGCGACATCGTGATGGCGAGGGCACGTCAGGCCGGCGCCACCATTTTGCCCGTGGACTCAGAGCACAATGCCATCTTCCAGGTCTATGAAGCCGGCCAGGAGAAGGCGATCGACAAGATCGTTCTGACCGCCTCGGGCGGCCCCTTCCGCACTGCCACCCGCGAGATGATGGCAAAGGCCACCCCTGCCGATGCCCTTAAGCACCCCAACTGGTCCATGGGCGCCAAGATCACCATCGATTCGGCGACCCTCATGAACAAAGGGCTTGAGGTGATCGAGGCCAACCACCTCTTTCCCGTCGGCCCCCACAACATCGATGTGGTGGTGCACCCCCAGTCGGTGATCCACGGCATGGTGCAGTACAAGGACGGCTCGTGCCTGGCGCAGTTGTCCAACCCGTCGATGGTCACCCCCATCGCCCATTGCCTCAACTATCCTGATCGTGGCCCTGCGCCCGTGCCTCCGCTCGACCTTGCCGCCCGTGGCACGCTCACCTTCGAGGCGCCCGACACAGACCGCTTTCCGGCCCTGCGCCTGGCGCGCGAGGCGATGCATGCGGGGGTGGTGGCCACCAACGCGCTGAATGCTGCCAATGAGGTGGCCGTTGCAGCCTTCCTTGAGGGAAAGCTGCCTTTCCTTGGCATTGCCGAGGTGGTTGAACAGACCCTGTCCAAGGTGGCAGGGGAGGGCGGACACCATGGCAACACCGTGGAGGCGGTGGAGGCGGTGGACCGTAGAGCGCGCGATATCGCCGCCTTGCAGTGCGGGCAGCTGATACCGACCTGAAAGCGACTTCCGTCAATTCGGTGGACAGGCTTTTGGCCCATGACGTGGGCGCTCCCACCGCACAATGAATCGGCGACACGTGCCGCAAACCTTTAGAAGGCGTTGACGATGGAATGGTTGTCCACACTCGGCTCGAACGCGTTCGGCTACATCCTGCCGTTCCTGTTCGTGCTCGGCATCATCATCTTCATCCATGAGATGGGCCATTTTTTGGTGGCACGGTGGTGCGGTGTGGCGGTGGACGTGTTTTCGGTGGGTTTCGGCCCTGAGTTGCTCGGCCGGTACGACAAGCATGGCACCCGCTGGAAGCTGTGCGTGGTTCCCCTCGGCGGCTACGTGAAGTTTGCGGGCGATGAAAACGTGGCGAGCGTACCGGATCGCGAGG
>JBCDCF010000355.1:0-4653 GCA_039182345.1 Pseudomonadota bacterium | reverse complement strand
GGCTCACCGTCATCATCAAGGGGCGCAATCTGCACCGCCTCAAGCCCGTCATCCCCCCCTTCGGCGGACAGGATGGCGTGGCGGCGAAACGTCGGGACCCCGGCGGCGCGAACTTTGGCGAGCCACTTGGCCCCGGTGGCAGCAAGGCCCGGCTTTGCGGCAAAGCCAAGGGCTGCCTTTGCCCATGCGCCGGTGCCGTGAAGGTCCACCATGGCGACAGGCGGTTTGCTTAGCCCCACAGCCTTTGCCGCCACCGCAGCAAGTAGGGGGCCTTGCCCCGCCACCACAATGCGTTTGCCCGGCAGCATACCGTCACGTTTGATGAGCGCCGTTGCCGCAGCCAAGCCGAGGACGCCAGGACGCGTCCACCCCTCAAACGGGACAATGCGCTCCCGCGCCCCCGTTGCCACCAGCAGCCGCGGGGCGGTGAGCGCTAGAGATGTATCGCCAGAAATGGCGTGGACAGCAAAGCCCTTGCTGACGGACCACACCAGCGTATTCGTCAGCACGGTGACCGATGAGGCGGCAAGGGCGGCCCGCACATCATCGCCAAGGCGTCTGTCGGCGTCTGGCGGCATGGTCTTCGCCGCAACCGTCTGGGGTGCGCGCGCCACTTGACCGCCCGGCGCAGGCCCCTCGTCCAACACAATGACAGAGAGGCCGGCCTCTGCCGCCGTGAGGGCGCCTGTCGCGCCGGCAGGTCCGCCACCGATGACGATGAGATCGGCCGACGCCTTCACCCCGCCGCCGCCTCCTTGTGGACGCCGCCGCGCACCACCTGCATGCCCTCTTCGACCGCTGTCTGGCAGGCGCGCTGGGGGCGAGCGTCGATGAGGATGGTGCATTCCTGGCACGCCCCCATCATGCAAAGGGCGCCACGCGGTGTGCTTTTGTTGGGGGAGGCACGCAAGGCGAAGATGCCTGCGTGGAGGAGCGCGGAGGCAACGCTCTGCCCCTCAAAGGCGTCCATCGCGGCCCCGTCGACGGTGAAGCGCACCATGCCTTTGCGCGTGTCGCGGTTGAGGGCATCGGCCGCGCTCGGCATAAATGTTGCACCTCTTGCGGGGTAACCGGACCGCAGACGGACGGCCAAAAGCCGTGTGCGGAACGGTTTACAGGTCTACACTTTGTATACATAGTGTGGACACTCGATGCAACAAACTGCGTTAATCGCAGCCCAAACACCGGGATGAGCTCATGCTAGGAACGCTTCGCAAACTCTTGGCCGCCGGCGCCGTCGCGCTGATCGGCACAGCGGTCGCCGCCACCGCGCCGGCCGCCGCCCGCTCGCTGGACGACATCATCTCCTCAGGCGTCATCAGGGTCGGGGTAAACCCCACCCTGCCGCCGCTCGGCACCTATGATGATCAAAACAACATCGCCGGCTTCGATGTGGATTTCGCCACCGAAATTGCCAACATGCTGGGCGTTGAGCTGGAGGTTGTGCCCGTCGGCTCGCCGGACCGCATCCCGTTCGTCGCCTCGGGGCGGATCGACTTCGTCATGGGCGCCATGACGCGCAACCCCACCCGCGCCAAGGTGATTGACTTCACCGTTCCCGTACACACCGAAGTGTTCGGCGTCCTCACCACAGAAGACAAACCCTATACCGACTGGCGTGACCTTAACTCTTCAGATGTGACGCTGATCCAGGTGCGCGGGACGACGCCCATCAAGTTCATCGAAGAGAACCTGCCTGAGGCGAGCGTCACCCTCCTCGACAACTATCCCGACGTGATCCGCGCCCTCGCCCAAGGCCGCGGCGATGCCATGCTCGACGTGGTGGACTTCGTGGGCGAGCACATGAACAAGCACGACGTCGCCTGGAAGGTGGTGGAGACCCCGGTCGACATCTACTACTGCACGCTCGGTGTTGCGAAGAACTCCACAGGTCTGAAAGACTGGCTGAACGTTGCCATTTTCGAAATGCATCGCCGCGGCAAGACGGACGCGCTGTGGGAGAAGTGGTTCGGCATTCCGATGATCTATCCGGTTGAAGCCACACCTTACTTCAACTAACGGCACGCGTTCGCGCCGCCGATGGATTACGTCTTCCAGTATGGACAGGTCTGGCCCTTCCTCCCCTATCTCATCGGGGGGGCTTGGGTCAGCCTGCAGATCGCCTTCCTCGCCTTTTGCGGGGGCTTGTTCATCGGCACCACCTGCGCGGCGCTGAAAACCTTCGGCCCGCGCTGGTCCACCAAGATCATCGACGGCTACGTGGTGTTCTTCGTCAACACACCGCAGCTGGTGCAGATCTACTTCCTCTATTTCGCCCTGCCCGATGCGGGGATCTTGTTGTCCTCCTACGCCGCCGTCCTCATCGGCATGACGCTGAACGCGGGCGCCTACCTCACCGAGATCCAGCGCGCAGGCTTCATGTCGCGCAGCCAGACGGAGATGGAAGCGGCCGAAGTGCTCGGCTTCTCGCGCCTGCAACAGATTCGCTACGTGATCTTGCCCCATGTGGCGCGGGTGCTCTTCCCGCCGCTCTCCAACCACTACATTTTGATGACGCTCGGCACCTCCATGGCCGCCATCTTCGGCGTTGAGGAGCTGACCGGCCGCGCCTTCAACGTCAACGCAGAAACCTTCCGCTCCCTGGAGGTCTTCTCCATCGTTGCGGTGCTTTACGTGTTCGTCACCCTTGCCGCCTCGGTGATCCTCGCGCTGCTGGGCCGTTTCGCCTTCCGCGCCAAGATGCGGATTGTGTGATGGACCGCATCCTTTCAGAGCTTCCCGAGTTCTTCTCCTACTACAACGTCATCTTCCTTCTGAAGGCGGCAGGCACCACCATCGCGCTCTCGGCCATCGGCTGCATCTTCGGCGGTCTGATCGGCGCGGGGATTGCCGTTGCCCGCCTCACCACAGGGTGGGTGAGCCTGCCTTTGCGCATCCTTGCCATCGCCTACACGGAGGTGTTTCGGCGCGTTCCCTTCCTCGTCACCTTGATGCTTGTGTTCTTCGCCTTCCAGTTTTCGGGCTTCAGGGTGTCCACCTTCACCGTCGGGTGCGTGACGGTCCTTCTCATCGCTTCGGCATTCTTGGCCGAGATCGTGCGGGCAGGCCTTCAATCGGTTCACGCCAATCAGTGGGATGCGGCCTCGGCCATGAATTTCGGGCTGATGCGCACCATCCGCTACGTGATCCTTCCGCAGGCGTGGAAGGTGATTTTGCCGCCGGCGTTCGGCTTCTTTATCTTGTTCATTAAGGACACCGCGCTCGCCTCCTATATCAACGTTGCCGAACTCACCTATGCGGGGAAGGTTTTGAACAATAAGGGCTTTGCAGCGGGCCTCACGTTCGGCACCATCTTGCTCATCTACTTCGCCATCTCCTACCCGCTTGCCCGTCTGGGCGCTCACCTGGAGCGACGCCTTGTTCCATCTCGAACTCGATCAGATTGAAGCCTCCTACGGCACCTTGAAGGTGCTGGACGGCATCACCCTGGCGGTCTCGCCGGGGGAGGTGGTGGGGCTGATCGGGCCGTCGGGGTCCGGCAAGAGCACCATCTTGCGCGTCCTGACGGGCCTGCTCCCCCCCGCCAAGGGCACAGTGCAGCTGGATGGGGAGAGGATCGACTTTGGCTCGGCCAAGGCGGTGCGCAAACTGCGTGAGCGGATCGCCATCGTGTTCCAGCAGTACAACCTGTTTCAGAACATGAGTGTCCTCGACAACGTGATGATTGCGCCCGTGAAGATCCGCGGGCGCAATAAGCGCGAGGTGCGTGCCGAGGCCGAGGCTCTCCTCGCCAAGGTGGGCCTGTCGGACAAGCTGAAACAGTATCCGGACCAGCTTTCAGGCGGTCAGCAGCAGCGCGTTGCCATTGCCCGTGCCTTGTGCCTGAAGCCGCAAATCCTCCTCCTCGATGAGATCACGGCCGCCCTCGACCCAGAGCTCGTCGCCGAGGTGCTGGACACCATCCGCCTCCTTGCCGCTGAGGGCATGACGATGCTCATTGTCTCCCACGAGATGGGCTTCATCCGCGAGGTGTCCGGCCGCGTCGCGTTCCTCGCCGACGGCAAGATTGTCGAACTTGGAGAGCCTGCCGCGATCCTCGACACGCCAAAGGAGGCGCGCACCCATGACTTCGTCTCAAAGATACTTCGACACTAGCACCGCATCCCACCACGCCCCTGGCGCCGATCTTCTGGTGGGGGCCATGGACAATCACATCCACGCTGCGCCGCACATCAATGCGAGGAGGCTCGATGTGTTCGAGGCCACCCGCCAGGCCGCCGACGCGGGGATGAGCGCCATCGGCCTCATGGACAATTTCGCGAACACATCGGGCCTTGCCGCCCTTGCCAATCGCCAGCTTGGCGGGCTCGGCGTTCA
The DNA here is from genome assembly GCA_039182345.1 of Pseudomonadota bacterium. Taxonomy (GTDB): domain Bacteria; phylum Pseudomonadota; class Alphaproteobacteria; order Rhizobiales; family Amorphaceae; genus Acuticoccus. Next base: position 315 of record JBCDCF010000355.1, on the reverse strand, counting down.
TGTGTTCGGCGGCCTCATCATGGAGCCGCCTGCCGGAGGGGTGAGCGCGGAGGCTGTGGAAATTGCCCTATCCTACGGCTATGGCGAGGCGGACGGGGCGCGCTTCATCTCCCTTCCCACCCACCACACGGTCAACATTGCCCGCCAGGAGGGCCGCAGCCCCATTTATGTGGACGGCTGTTTCGGCGTGCCCGAAAGCGGCCCTTTGCCCGACCCTTTGCCCAAGATCCTCGACCTTGTGGCCGCCCATGACGTTGTCTTCAACACAGGCCATGTGAGCGGGCCTGAGGCGGTGCGCCTTGCCGAGGAAGCGCG
>JBCDCF010000354.1:0-4668 GCA_039182345.1 Pseudomonadota bacterium | reverse complement strand
CCTGGGCGCAATGGGCGGGCACGCTCGGCCCTGTTGATCACCCACACAGGCATCATCCTGGACCATATCGCCGCGAAGGTCGGCCACATCATGGTGGAAGGGCGCATCGTCCATAGCGGGCCGCCGGGCGCGGTCTTCCAACACATCCAACACAACGGTTACGTCGCACCGGCGGCGTGAGGAGACGCTCATGTCTGGACCTGACGCGCAGATCACCGCCGAAGAGCAGGCGATCCTCACCCCCATCGGCTTTGAGGACACCGACCACAGGGCCGCCACGAGCATTCTGGTGGACCATGAGATCCGCCTGTCCACCTCCCACAATGACGGTGTGGAGGTGCTGCCCATCAAGGACGCTCTGAAGCGCTATGACTGGGTGCAGGACCTCATGTTCAACCTCATCTCCGCGGAGGAGAATGAGTATGTGCGCCAGGCGGCCGAGAGCATGGATGACCCTCTCGGCCATTTCCTGTGGGTGCACGACGGGGCGAAGGTGGCCGACCCCATCCAAAGCTTCACCTTGTTGGAGACGCCCCAGGGCCGGCAGTTCACCCACAACGTCACGGTGATCGGGGAAGGGGCGGATGTGACGCTCGTTTCAGGCGCTGCCGTGCCGGGGCGGGTCCACCGCGGGCACCACGTGTCCATCGAGGAGACGTACATCCGCAAGGGCGCCCGCTGCCGGTCCATCGCCATTGAGAACTGGGGGGCGGACATGCAGGTGCAGTCCTACTCCCGCACCGATGTGGGCGAAGGGGCCGAGCAGGTTTCCAACCAGATCATGCTGGGGGAGATCCGCCACCACCTGTCCAACACAGGCAGCATTGTCCACGCCGGCGCGCGGCAGAACGATCAGGCGATCATCTTTGCCCCTGAGGGGACCGAGCGGGTGTTTGAAACACAAACCCGCCTTGCTGCGCCCGGCGCGCACTCCCAAAGCGTGGCGCGCATGGTGTCGGCGGGCGGGCGCATTGAAAACCGCGCGCTTCTTGTGGGCGAGGCGGGTGACACGGTGGGGTTCCTCGGCTGCGACGGGTTGAAGCTGACCGACAAGGGGGAGATCCTCGCCGTTCCCGGCCTCAGCGCACGGGCAGAGGGCGCGCAGCTCTCCCACGAAGCCTCCGTCGGCACGGTGGGGGCAGACAAGATCGCCTACCTGATGGCGTCCGGCCTCAGCGAGGATGCCGCGCGCGACCTCATCGTCCAGGGTTTTTTGAACCTGAAGGACCGCTATATTCCTGCTGAACTGCAGGAGCGGGTGGCGGCGATGATCCTGCAGGCAAAGTCCGGCGGCATGTAGGCGCGCAGGCGCCAAATCCGCCGAAAGGGCGACACGCGACCCGGGCGTTGCTCGGCGGACATGCCTATCGGAGGCATCTTCTATGAGACCCTCCTCTTCAGTTGGACGACGGCTCTGGCTTGGCGCATGGGCGCTTGCCTGTCAGGCGAGCCTGTCCACATCCGTGCTTGCCTGCTCCACCGTGATGCTTGGGCCAGCGGACGCACCCCTCGTTGCCTATAGCTATGACTTGGCCCAGACCGGCGCCGGTCTTGTGGTGGTGAATGGGCGCGGCGGGGAGCGCCAGTCGATCATGGAGGGCAATCCCGCCCGGTGGGCCGCCAGCAACGGCAGCGTCACGTTCAATCAGTTCGGACCGGGAATGCCGGCTGCGGGCATGAACGAGCATGGCCTCTTCGTCTCCCTCATGTGGAACGAGGATGTGCGCTACGAAGAGGCGGCAGACGGACCTGTGGTGAACGAGTTGGAGTTCATCCAACGGCTTTTGGACACCTCCGCCACGGTGGGTGACGCGCTGGCCAGCATCGATCACGTCGCCATTAAAGGCCATGTGCCGATCCACTATTTCGTCAGCGATGCGGCCGGCAAGACGGCGTCGCTAACGCCCTCCCCAAGAGGCGTTGTGGTGCGCACCGGCGCGGAGATGCCCGTCCCCGCCAAGACCAACACCACCTATGGCGACCTCATTGATCACCTTGCGCGTCTGGACGGTGATGGCGGGCGCGCGCCAACTGCTGATGCGGGCGAGCGTTCAAGCCTTGACCGTTTCGTGGTCGCCGCCGAAGCCGCCCGCAACACAGCAGACCGTGCTGTCATCAGCGACGCGTTCAATGTCTTGGCGAAAGTGGAGACCCCTGAGACGCGCTGGCAAATTGTGTTCGACCCCACAGCCAGGACCATCCGCTTTCAAACCGTGACGGCCGAGGGTCCGCGCCTGATTGACCTGACCGCTCTCGACTTTGCGTGCCGGCCGGCGCGTTTGGCGCTCACCATCGATCATGCGCCTGGGCAAGCCTTGGCGCCCCTTTCAAAGGACGATCACACCGCCATGCTGGCAGATATCTTGCCGGTGTTTTTCCACGCCACAGGGCTTGGGTTGGACGTGGCTGAGGGCATGGCCGACGCCCAGCGCGCATCCACCATCTGCCCCTGAGGAGGTCTGCGCAAGAAGCGCAACTCCTCACGTTTCCAGTGCGGTGCCGGCGTTTGTTGCCTCTGCGCGTTCCCGTGCAAGGGTCGCGATGGCGGTATCTTGCACGCCTGTTCCCGTGAGGTCGGCAATGGTGATGTCGGCGTCCTGCCTACGGCCAGGGTGCTTGCCGGCAGCCACGTCCCCCAACTCGGTAAAGGGTGCGTCGGGGGCGATCAGCCCTTTCTCGATGGCGCTGCGCAGTTCGCCCAGAGCACATGTTTGGGACAGCCTGTCAGGCACATAAAGGTCCGCTGTCAGAATGCATTGGGGGTCGATCTCGTTCTTATGCGCCTGATCGGAGCCCATGGCGGTGACGTGCTGGCCTGCGCCGAGCCAATCGGCCATCACAAGGGGCTCTGCGGCAGGGGTCGTCGTCACAACAATGTCTGCGGCACGCACCGAAGCTTCGAGATTGTCGCTGGGATCGACGCGAATGCCGAGGGTCTTGCCAAGCTCTGACGCGCAGCGGGCGGCGCGGCTGCTATCGCGCGCCCAGACTTCGGCATGGTCGATGGGGCGTACCAAGGTGAGCGCCTGAAGCTGAAGGCGCGCTTGCATGCCGGCGCCGACAATCACCACCCGACGCGCACTGTCGCGGGCCAACAGACGGGCAGCAAGGGCGCCGGCGGCAGCCGTGCGCACATCGGTGAGGTATCCATTGTCGAGGAGGAGCGCCTCAACCACCCCCGTCTTTGCAGAAAACAGCACCATCAGGCCGGAGGTGCTCGGCAAACCCAAGGCGGGGTTGTCGAAAAAGCCGGGGCTCATCTTCACCGCAAAGCTTGGAAGACCTGGCACGTAGGCGGTTTTGACATCGATCTCCCCATGGGCGTCTTCAATGGGCATGGAGAGAATGGGCGGCATCACCACCGCGCCGCTTGCCAAGGCCTTGAACGCGTTCTCCACACACGCCACCGCCTCAAGGTCGAGGGGGACGAGGCGGCGCAGCTGCGCTTCGGTCAGGATGCGAATGGTGCCCATGGATTTGGCCTACGACGCGCTGGGGGCTGACACCTCAACGTCTTCGCCATCAATCAGGCGTTTGTGCAAGGCCATGTCGATGTTGCGGCCGCTGACGAGGCCAATGGTGTGGCCGTCGGTGCCGATCTTGCCGGCAAGGAGCGCGGCAATTCCCACACTGCCGGAGCCCTCCACCACCACTTGCTCCTGCCAGTAGGCGTGGCGGATGGCCTGTGCGATCTCCTTCTCAGACACCAGCACAATGTCGTCCACCAGCGCTTGGGTCATGGCAAAGGTGTAGCGGTTGGATAGGCCAATGCCACCGCCAAGGGAGTCGGCCAGCGTGGGCATTTCTTTGACGGCAATGGGTCGTCCGGCTTTCACGCTTTCGGCCATGGCCGGTCCACGCTCCATGGATACGCCGATGACGCGGATGGATGGGTTCGCGGCCTTCATGGCCAACGCGACGCCGGCAATAAGACCGCCGCCCGACAGCGGGACCACCACCGTCGCAACGTCCGGTGCGTCGTCCAACACCTCAATGCCGATGGTGCCCTGACCCGCAATCACCGCCGGATGGTCGAAGGGCGGCACCATGGTCATCCCGTCCGCAACGAGGGCGTCCACAGCGCCTTCGGCCTCGTCCTGAGAGTCGCCCACAATGCGCACGTCCGCGCCATGGGCTTTGATGCCGTCGATCTTATTTTGCGGCACAAGCCGCGACATGCACACGATGCAGCGCACACCGAGCCTATGGGCCGCAAGTGCCAGGCCACGCCCGTGGTTGCCTGCCGACACGCCCACCACGCCGCGGCGGCGCTCCCCCTCCGTCAGCGACAGAAGGGCATTGGTGGCGCCGCGGATCTTGAAGCTGCCCGTGACCTGAAGGCACTCCAGCTTCAGCGACACGGGGTGTCCGACGCGCGCGCTGAGCGTTGGCGACGCCACGAGGGGCGTTTGCCGCACCCGCCCCGCGATCCGCGCACGGGCCGCGAACACATCTTGGAGCGTTATGGAGGCGTGTGACGGCATCAACATGGACGGGCGAGCTTCAAACAGGCGGTGGGACACACCCCGGCGGGGCTGCTCACCGTTATGGCGTCGAGCGCGCCCTGCCAAGGAGTGTCACCCATGGCTGAACGCAAAAAGCCCGGGAGGCGGGAGGCACAGGCCATCAGTGTTGCGCGGTTTTGACGGTGTGGGAGCTCGATGGAGG
>JBCDCF010000353.1:0-4676 GCA_039182345.1 Pseudomonadota bacterium | reverse complement strand
CGCATAACCGCCGACTTGGGTCACATCCTTGATGGTCACGTCTTTTTTGCCGCCGATCACCATTTCCCGGCCATGCCCTTTGCGCTCGGCCGATGGGGTGAGGACACGCAGGAATTCTGCCGTGAATGGGTGGGTCTCGCCGCTGTCATAGGCAACGCTCATGCGGGCGCGGTCAGCGCTCACCGTCAACGCCACTGGCCAAGCGTCCTCGTTGTGTGACAAGACCGTTCCTTCCATAACTGATTGCAGGCCGCACGTTTTCGCACCAAGTGTCATTGTGGAAACGGGCAATCAAGACCCACGAGGGGAGCGCCTTTGATGAGCGAACACGCCCTTCTGCGCGACACGTTCGGGCGGACCATTGATTATCTGCGCGTGTCGGTGACCGACCGGTGCGATTTTCGCTGTGTCTATTGCATGTCCGAGCACATGACGTTCCTTCCGAAGAAGGACCTTCTGACGCTGGAAGAGCTGGACCGCATGTGCACCGCGTTTGTGGCCCGCGGAGTGCGCAAACTGCGCATCACCGGTGGCGAGCCCCTCGTCAGGCGCAACGTGATGACCCTGTTTCAGCGCCTCGGCAGGCACCTTGATGGCGGCGGTCTGGACGAGTTGACGCTCACCACCAACGGCTCCCAGCTCACAAAGTATGCCGCACAGCTTGTGGACTGCGGTGTGCGCCGGGTGAACGTATCGCTGGACACGCTGGACGAGGCCCAGTTCAAGCGCATCACCCGGTGGGGTGACCTTTCCAAGGTCTTGGAGGGGATCGATGCGGCCAAAGCCGCCGGCCTTGCGGTGAAGATCAACATGGTGGCCCTGCGTGAGGCCAACGCCAATGAGATCGAACGCATGCTGCGCTACTGCCATGGCGAAGGGTTTGATCTGACGCTGATCGAGACCATGCCTTTGGGCGACATCGAAGAGGACAGGACCGACCAGTACCTTCCCCTCACCACCGTGCGGCGCAGCCTGTCAGAGCACTTCACGCTGACCGACCTTCCAGACTCCACTGGGGGGCCGGCGCGCTACGTGAAGGTTGAGGAAACCGGTGGCAGGCTCGGCTTCATCACCCCCATGACGCATAATTTCTGCGAGAGCTGCAATCGCGTCCGAGTCACCTGCACGGGGACGTTATTCCTGTGTCTGGGGCAAGATCATGCCGTCGATTTGCGCGAACCCTTGCGGGCGAGCGAGGCCGATGACCTCCTCCATGCGGCCATGGACGAGGGGATGCGGATCAAGCCCAAAGGCCACGATTTTGTCATTGAACGGAGAGGCGCTGCCCCGGCCGTGTCCCGTCACATGTCCACCACCGGCGGCTGACGACACGGCCGGGACCGGGCGCTCGAACGCCGTCATGCCGCCGCCCAACCGTCAACAGTCTCCGGCACTTGCCTTAAAGATGGGCTGAGGAATTCAATCCGGAGTTTTCTTTGTGCCAACGCCTGCTAACGTGTTACAGGTTTTGTGACCTTTGCGTGTACCGCGTGACTCTTGAACGGGGATTTCGTCCCGCTCTCGTCAGCCAGGTGGGCGCTTTGGTAAGCACCGTTGGTGCCGACACCGCTGGTGGGCATGGGGCCCGCCCTCACGGTCAGGTGGAGAGATAGGCATGGCGAGCACCTTGTCCGGCGAACCGCAAACGCTGTTCAACGCCCGTGGCTGCACAAGTGCCAGCCACCTGGCGGCCGACCGACAACCTCAGACCCGTCGCGCAAGGTAGCCAGGCCGTGCCACGGGTCGACGACGTTTCCATCCGTACCCGTGACGAGGACGCCACCCCTTCCCGTGGCCACACACCGTCCCCCCAGACGCCCCACCACACCTACAGCCCACCACCCACCGGCGCGGACCATGCAGCAGCCCCCCTGGCGCTCCTGATCCTGGTCTCCATGATCCAGCCCACGGCCATGAACATGTACGTGCCCGCCATGGCCGACATGCGCCAGACGCTGGGCACCTCCGCCTCTGCCATCCAGGCGACTCTGTCAGCGTTCTTGGCGGCCACTGCCATAGGGCAGCTGATCATCGGACCGTTCTCGGACCTGTTCGGCAGGCGGCCCGTCCTTGTGATCGGCCTTGGCGTGTTCGTGGCGGGGTCCATCATCTGCGCGCTGGCACCGACGGTGGAAATCCTCGTGGCAGGGCGCATCATCCAGGCGGTGGGAGGGTGCACTGGGCTTGCCTTGTCGCGGGCCATCATTCGCGACATCCACGGGGCCAAGACCTCCGCCTCCATGATCGGCTATGTGACCATGGGGATGGCCGTTGCCCCCATGCTGACGCCGGCCCTTGGCGGGGTCATCCACGAGGCGTCCTCCTGGCGGTGGATCTTCGTCTTCATGGGCGCGTTCGGGGCCGTGGCGCTTGTGGCCACCATCGTGCGCCTTGGGGAGACCCACACCCGCACCGCTGGCGGCGGCCGCGTTTTCTCGCGCTGGTTCAGGGAGATGGGCGCGGTCCTCTCTTTCCGCGCCTACTGGACATTTGTGAGCACGCTGGCGTTCTTGTGCGTGTCCTATTTCGCCTTCATCGCCGGCGGCACCTTCGTGGCGGTGGAGGTGTTCGAGCTCAGCGCCTCCACCTACGGCGCCTACTTCATCCTCATTGTCTCAGGCTATGTCTTGGGCAACTTCGTCACCGGTCGTTTTGGCCCGAAGATCGGCATCATCGCCATGATCCGCCTTGGCAATGCGGTGTCGCTTGCCAGCGTTCTGGTGGCGGTGGGCCTGTGGGAGTATGGGTGCGAGCATCCGCTCGGCCTCTTTATCCCCATGTTCTTCGTGGGCCTCGGCAACGGCTTTGCCCTTCCGAACGCCGTGGCAGGGGCGGTCAGCGTCTGCCCTTGGCTGGCAGGCACGGCCTCAGGGCTTGCTGGCGCGTTCCAGGTGGGCTCGGGCGCTGTGGCCAGTGTCATCGTCGGCATCATCATCGACGCCAACTTGTGGCCGGACAGCACGTGGCCCGTTTTGGCGCCAATGCTGTTCGGCGCTGTCGCCGCCCTCATCACCAGCGCATTCCTGGACCAAAAGGCAATCCGCTGACGGGCCGCCTGCAGCGCCAATGGCAAAGACGGTCCTGTGCCTATCCGGTCTCGAAGATGATCTCGGGGAAGGGCCTTGCAACGCGCGTATCGAGGACAGCCATCAGGCTTGAGGCGATGGCCGCATAGGCCTCCGCCTCCGGGCCTTTGGGGCTGAGGGCAATGGGCTCGCCGGCATCGGACGATTCGCGGATCTGTAGCGTCAGAGGGACCGCGCCCAAGAACGGCACCCCCCGCGTCTCAGCCTCCTTGCGCCCGCCGCCGCTGCCGAACACGTGGCTCACCTCGCCGCAATGGGGACAGGCGAACCCCGACATGTTCTCCACCACGCCCAGGATATCCACATTGACGGTTTGGAACATGGCCGCTGCCTTGCGCACATCCAAAAGCGCCAGATCCTGCGGGGTGGTGACCACGACGGCACCTGTCAAAGCGGTCTGTTGGGCCAGGGACAATTGGATGTCCCCCGTCCCCGGCGGCATGTCGATCAACAGGCAGTCGAGGGGCCCCCAACGGGTCTCGCGCATCAATTGGGAGAGGGCGCCCGTCACCATAGGCCCACGCCAGACCACCGCCTTTTCAGGATCGACGAGGAAACCGATGGACATGGCTTTGACCCCATGCGCCTCTAGGGGCGAGAGGCCGCCCTCCCCTTTGGGTTTGAAGTGAGGCTGGCCAAGGAGCGTCGGCACGGAAGGGCCGTAAATGTCGGCATCCAACAACCCCACCCGCCAGCCAAGCATGGTGAGCGCCACTGCAAGGTTGACCGACACGGTGGACTTGCCCACCCCGCCTTTGCCTGAGCCCACCGCCACCACACGCTTGATTTCGGGCGGCAGACCCTTTTGCGCCTCACTCTGCCCGCTGGCGATGGGGGCGGTGCGCCGCGGCACTGGCTTCACCGTCGGTCCTTTGGGCGGGCCCGTCTGGGGCGCTGGCGAGGCCCCTGTCACACGGCCGGCCAGACGCCGGGCACGCCCGATCAGGCCCCCGTCGTTGGTGTCTGGCGCGGCAGGGGCAGCGGCGGGGGCAGGTGGCGGGCGCATGGCACCGCCGGGCGCATCGGCATCGGCCACCACTGCGCCAAGGACACGGGTGACGCCTGGAAGCGCAGACACGGCCGCCTCCGCCGCTTTGCGGACAGGCTCCATGGCGGTCCCATCCTGCGTGCCTGCGGCAAGGGCAAACGCAACGCGGCCATCGTTGACCACGAGGGAGCGGATTCGCCCCGCTGAGACAAGGTCGGCCCCATCGGGACCCTTAATGCTGGCCAGCACGCTCCGCACGGCCGCCTCGTCAAGCTTTGCCATTGTGACTGCGTCTCCACACGTCCTTGCCCTGTCGAGTGCACCGGAGGTGCCTTCGTGGCAGGACGGACCTTAGGCGTTGTGTTTGCCGGCGGTGCCGGCCGCAGGCTGGGCGGACAAAAGGCGTTGCGCGCCCTTGCCGGCCGGCCGTTGCTGTCGTGGGTTTTGGCAGCCCTTGCCCCCCAAGTCCACGCCCTCGCACTGGTGGCAAAATCGGTGGAGGACGCCCGCACCCTCCTCAACGCCCTCGACCCTTCGGACGGATTTGCAAAGGACGTCACGCCTTTGGGGGATAGGCCGTGGATGGACGGGCCTGTGGCAGG
>JBCDCF010000352.1:0-4687 GCA_039182345.1 Pseudomonadota bacterium | reverse complement strand
GAGGAAGGATTGGTAGATGAGCTTGCTGGCATCCGCCTCCCTCTGGAGCTGGCGCAGTTGCACCTCGGCCGCATCCTGGGTCTGAAGCTCCCGTTGAAGGTTCAGGATTTCGTTGCGGATCTCCTCTTCCTTCAATTTGGCGATCTCGTACTCGTTGAGCAGGGTTTCAACGACCCTGCCCGCCTCGGTCCTGATGTTTTCGCGAATGTGGGCAAGGCGCCCGTCGAGTGCCCTCAGACGCTCATGGCCAGGGTCCACAAGCTCTTCCAAGGCCGCGCGGTCGGCAAGGATCTGGATCTCCTGGGTCCGGTAGCGCTCGATGGTCTCCGACTGGCGGAAATCCGACACGAGGAGAATGCGCCCTGTGTCCTGCAACTCCTGTGCGGCGCGGCGCACCCTGATCCCAAGGGCTGAGCGCTCCGCTGTTGCCACCGACAAGGCGTTGTTCAAAACTTCAAGCTGCTGGTTCAGCCGCACGGTGGAGCGGCCGGTGGTCTCCTCAAGCTCGGTCTGATAGGCGGTGACGGCCTCGTCGGCCTCCTGCACCTCCACGCGCAACTCCTCCACCCTGTCGGTCAGCCACAGTGTCGCCTCGCGGGTGGCGGCGAGCTTGGCTTCCAGTTGGGCGGTGATGTACTGCCGCGCGATCCCGTTCACCACACGGGCGGCGGTTCCACCGCGGTCGGCGGTGAAGGAGATGGCAATCACCCGTGTGTTGGGGACCGGCCGAAGGTCCATGCTGCCGAAAAGGATGTTGCGGGCCCTGCGGACCAGGCGGGCCTGACGCTCCTCCTCCGACAACATTTGTGGTGGCGGTGGCGGTGCCACGAGGCCGATATTGCGCAGCATCTCCCACGGGATCCAATTGCGCCAGCTCATCCAGGCGCGGATCGTATCCATGGTGGTGACTTCGGTGTTCAGCGCCGGGTTGAAAAAGGGGTCCTCGTAGAGTTTGAGGCTTTCCACCACCTGAGTCAGGATCAGCGAGGACGACAGGATTTGGATTTCAGTGCCCAACGCATCGTAACTTTCCGATGCGTTGACCACGTCTTGGATGTCCACGACGTTGCGGCTGTCGGGGGTGTAAAGGACGGTTGCCGTGGCGGTGTAGCGGTCCTCCAGCGCGGCGACGCTGACGACGGCAAGGCACAGCCCAACGACCATTGCGACGGCAATGATCCATTTGCCCCGCCACACCAGCGTGATGAGCTTGCGGATGTCGAAGCCGCCATCCTCCTCTGACCCCGGATGACGGTCCACGGGGTTGTCGATGGAGAAGGTCTCGCTTTTGGCGGGGGGTGACAGGTTCATGGACAGGCACTCAATCGGGCGCCACTGGCGAGAGCACCTGTGGGGCGGACACGCAACTTGGCTGTGGGGGAGAAGGGGCTGTGGCGCGGGCGGCCAGAGGCGGCGCTGCTAGATGCCATCGCGCTCACTCAGATTTTGAACGATGACATAGCCGCGCAGACCGGCTGCACGCTCCAGCACGAAGTCGTAGATGCGCTTGTCGCGCAGCTTCAAGATGTTGAGGTCGCGGTCGATGGCCGCTGCGCTCGTCGGCTCGAGCGGGGTGGTGCGAGCAACGCCCAAGGCCTCGGCAAGAAACAGCCTGTCGCGGGCAAGGACCGGCGAGTTTGGGGCAAGGCGCCAGGACCGTTGGAGGGCGAACTCAGCGTCAGCATCATTCAACAACAGCGCCTCGCTCCATCCCAGAAGGAGCCAGCCGAACGGGTCGGCAGGGGCGTGGTTGAGGCTGTTGCGTGCCGCTTCGCGCGAGCCTTCCAGCAGCGCCTCATCCCCCTCACGCGCGGCGGCCAGCAGGAACTCCATGGAGATTTCCCGCAGGTACCTTGAGTTTTCAAACATGGCCGCAGCGCTTTGCACGCGCCAGTCGCCGAATGGGCCTTCCACCCGCGCGTCCGTGTTGGCAACGGGGGCCGACAATATGAGAAAGACGAGGTTGAAGACGGCAATGGCAAGGAGCGCCACCTTCAAAAGGCCGAGCGTTCCCTTGGCCGCAACTGCGGTAAAGCCTGAGACGGCGCCCGCGGTCACGGCGTTACCGGCTGAGCGGGTGCGGCTCATGGCCTTGCCCCTTCCACGGAGACGTTATGGTCGCGGTCAGCGCGGGGCATGGGTCGGTGCCGGTTGTTGTGCGCCGCGAAAGCCTGCGCCCGAAGCAGCGAGGCGGCGGCGCACGTGGCTGTGGTCACCCCGCCTTGCGGTGCGGCGGGCTGTGGTGGCGAAGCGGCTGGAAAAGCTCTGCGCCCAACCAAGGCCCAGGATGAAGGCAAAGAGCGCCGCTGCGGCCGGCATTTGCAGGCTGAAGTCAAATAGGCTGTGAAGCGCCCCTGTGACGATCACGGCAAAGGCAAAGGCCGGCAAAGCCCCGTAGCGCTGGCGGTGTTTGATGCCTGTGAAGATGCGCCAGGCAATAAGCCCCAGCGCCAGGTAAAGGGCGATTGCGGCGGGGAGGCCGAGCTCCATCGTGTTTTCAAGGAACACGTTGTGGGCAAAGTCCCATCGGCCGATGGCAGCGTCGAGGGGGAGGTAGGGGCGAAATCCGTCTTCGAACCCGCCGAGCCCATAGCCGAGCCACGGCCTGTCGGCAATGGCTTCCACCACTTTGGGATAGACCAGGAGCCGCGCCTCGCCACCGCCAAGATCGAACAGGCGCGAGACGAACGCTGTCAGACCGAACACCACCACGTAAGCCGCTGTCAGCGCGGCGACGATGACGGCGGGCGAAGACCAGGTGAGCCCCCTCTCGCCCCGCCGCTGAAGGATGAAAAACACGATGACACCGGCAAAGGCGGCCATGATGCCTGCGCGCGAGACGGTGAGCATCAACGCCCCCGCGGTGATGGCGGCGCCAAAGGCAAACACCCAGCCCCCTTGCACCATGGTCTCTATCACGCTGCGCAGCGCCTTGCGGGCCGTTTCGGCCGCAGCGGTCCGCTTTTCGAACATCAAGGCGAGGGCGGCGACGTTGGCCAAGAAACCGAAGGCCGCGTAGGTGGCATAGTGGTTGCGGTTGACGAAGGTTGCAGTGACGATCCTGTCGCTGTCCTCGCCCGTCAGCCAATTGGTGCCGAAGGTGACGGCCGCAACGCCGTAGAGCGCCAAAGCCGTTGAAAACAAGGCGATGACTTTGGTCATCAGCACCGCGCGTTTGGGGTCCGCGCAGGCCCGCACGGCAATCCAGAAGACCATCGCGTAGCCAATGAGGCGGGCAAGCATGTGCCGTCCCGAACTGGGGTCGACCGCGACGCGCCCTTCCGTGCCCCCCACATAGATCCACGCATCGTGCAGCCAATCATCCGGCGCTGCGGGCCATAGCTGGAAGGCGGCCCAACCGACGACGCCCAGGAACAAAACGGCCGGTGGTGCCAGGAGGGCGATGTAAGGGGGTATGTGCTTGTCGGCGAGATCGATCGCCATCTGCACGGCAAACAGCGCCAGACAAAGGGCTGCGAGAGTGAGCCACGTGATGGGGCTATTGGCGCCGATGGGGAGAACGGCGATGAGGATGAGGGCCAGAGCTCCCCATCCCACCAGCCCTTGCGCACGTTGAACGACCAAAGCCTCACGCACTCCCTGGCGAGGCTGCGGCGGGCCCTGTCAGGCCTCCTCCACAGCAGGCTTGAAGGTGGGTTGGGGGTCCGCTTTCGCCTTCGTCCAGCGCGGCACGGTCTTCCCGCCGCGGCCAAGGGACATGACGTAGATGGTGCGGACCACAATGCGCGCGTCGAGCAGCCAACTGGCGCTGCGGATGTACAAAATGTCCGTGCGCGCCTTCAAAGATGTGAGGTTTGTGCCTTCCACGTAACCGAACGTGACCTGCGAGAGCCCTGTGATCCCCGGCCGCACAGCGTGACGCTTGGGGTAGACGCTGACGGTTTCGGCAAAGCGCAGCGCATGCTCGTAGACATCGGGGCGCGGACCGATGAGGCTCATATCGCCCTTCAACACGTTGAAAAGCTGCGGCGTTTCATCAAGATGCGTCCGCCGAAGGAAGTGGCCGAACGACGTGATCCTGTCCACCTCCACAGGATCTTCCGGTCCGCGCGCTGGTGCGTGGTGGGGAAGCATGCTGCGGAACTTGTAAACGGTGAAAGGACGACAGCCTCGCCCCATCCTCGTCTGCTTGAATATGAGTGGGCCAGGGTTGGCGAAGAGGTTTGCGATCAGAACACAAAGCCCAATCAGGGCCACGGCCGGGAGCAGGGCAAGGCTCACGGCAATGTCTGCCGCGCGCTTGGAGGCCCAGTAGAAGCGCTTCGGGGCGACCTTGAGGTCGGCTTGATCGTCACCTGACGTTTGAGGACGCTCTTGGATGTCAGCACCCATCTCGTTCACCGTCACCCCGGCACCGCCCTTCATCTCATGTCTGGCTTTGCGGAAGACTCAACTGAAGATCGAAGCGACCTGCCGACGTTGGCAGTAGACCCCTCGCTCGACCGTACTCTCGGGCCCGTCAGATTCGGGCCCGCTTTGCCCCGATGACCGGCGTTAGCTGGGGCTGACAAAGTCGCAGAAGCTCGGCAGCTCCTGGCCGGGCCTGCGGACCCTGCAGAACTGTGTGGGGGGCGGAAAACCGAGACCGATGAGGAACCTCACCCTTTGTTCGAAACTGGCGATGGCCGGTTGAATGAAACCGGCGCGCAGCTGACCCGCATCGCCG
>JBCDCF010000351.1:0-4700 GCA_039182345.1 Pseudomonadota bacterium | reverse complement strand
CCCACGGCAGGGTCAGGCGAGGAGAACCTGAAGGCCACCCGCCTCAAGGGCCTGGACATCGGCTTGTGCAGCGCCGCTGTCGGTCACAAGGGCGGACACTTCGGCAACAGCGGCAATGCGCGCCCCGCCCACGTGGCCGATCTTGCCGTGGTCGCCCAGCATCACCACCCGCCGCGCCGAGCCGATCATGGCCCGTTTGGTCTCCACCTCCTCGAAATGGGCGTTGGTGAAGCCGCGGTCGGCGTCGATGCCGGCGCAGCACAGGTACGCACAATCGACGTTGAGGTGATCCAGAATGAGCGTCGCAAACGGCGGGATCAGTGAGCGCGCGCGCCTGTTGCGGCCGGTTTTCTTCAGCGTGCCGCCTGTGACCATGACCGTTGCGCCGTCATGGCCCTCAAGGGCGATGGCCACGTCGAGGCTGCTGGTGATGACCACAATGTCTTTAAGGTCCTGCGGCAGGGCGAGGGCCATGGCGAGGGCCGTCGTCCCCGCGTCGAGGATGATGGTCTCGCCATCGCGCACCATGCGGGCGGCCATGGCGCCGATGCGCTCCTTCTCGGTGGCAAAATTCTGGCTCGGCAGATCGAGGGGGCGCTCGAACCTTGCCGCCTGCACGGCAATGGCCCCGCCGCGAATGCGCCGCAGAAGCATTCTGCGCTCCAGCGCATCAAGATCGGAGCGGATGGTGACGGTGGAGACGTTGAGCGCCTCCGCAAGGGCCGCCACCTCCACCACACGCTCGCGCGAGAGCGCCTGAAGGATGCGCTCATGACGGCGGTTCAGGGGAGGCGCTGAGGCGGGATCGGCGTTTGCGAGGGAAATGGAATTTCGCTTTCGTCTTGCGTTTCCAGTCGCAATGACAATTATCGCAAATCAGCGGCTTGCACCAGAGCCAAGCGTGCGGACGCGGCCCCAACAGACAGGAGAGAGAGCGCGATGGATCTTGAGCAGCGGCTGAAGGATATTCGGCGTGAGTCATCCTCCGACGCGCCGGGGGACCCTGAGCGGTTCCGCCGCGTCGCGCTCACCAACGAGGAGATGATGGCGCAAGGCAACGCCATCAGGACGACGCTGGCGGCAAACACCGAGCCCCTCGCCGCCATCGCACGTGACTTGTCCGGCCGCACCATCCGCCGCATTGCCATGGTCGGCTGTGGCGATTCCTGGATTTCCGGCTTCGGTGTACGCCAGGCCATGGAACAGGCGCTGGGCGCTGTGGCCGAGGCGTGCGAGGCCTTCGACTTTGCCAACTACGGCCTTGATGTGGTGGACGATGAGACGGTGGTGATCGGCCTCAGCTCCAGCGGCAAGACCGAACCTGTGATCGACAGTTTGAAGGGTGCTGAGGCCCGCGGCGCCTACGCCATCGGCCTGTCCAACACCCTCGGCTCACCGCTGATGGAAGAGTTTCCAGGCGCCCTTCACATCCGCGCCACACGGGGCGGCTGGCCCACCCAGTCGAGCACCGCTGCAATGGCGCTGAAGCTGGCGCTCACCGTTGCCGTTGCCAAGGCAAAAGGCATTGACGTGGCGGGCCTGTCGGCAGCGCTCGCCACCCTTCCTGAGGATGTGGACGGTGTCGCCAACGCATTTTACGAGCCGGCGCGCGCACTGGCGGAAAAGCTGGCGCGGGCCGATCTCATCCTTCTGGCTGGGGCCGGACCCCACTTTGCCCCGGCCGCCTTTGGCGCTGCCAAACTAAAGGAGCTGGCGCCCATCCACGCCTACGCCTTCCCGCTGGAGGAGTATCACCACTACCGCACGCAAAAGGCCGGTGATGCCATGTTCATGGTGGCGCCGGATGCGGCAAGCCATGCCCGTGCCCTTGAGACCGCCATCATGAGCCGCGGCTCTGAAGGGTTCTGCATCGCGCTCGTGCCTGAGGGCGAGAGCGAGATTGCGGCGGTGGCCGACATTGCCTGGCACCTGCCGAAGGTGGCCGATTGCGTGGCACCCATTGTCTACAGCGTGCCGCTGCACCTGTTCGGCTACCACGTGGCGATGGCGCGCGATGCTGTGGGCCTTGGTGCCCCCAGCCTCGGCGTCTGAGGCGGTGGTGGCGCCGAGCCTTGTCACCGTCGGCGGGCTCACCGTCGACAATGTGATTGCCGCCGACGGCACGGTCGGTCTCGGCCAGGCCGGCGGCAACGGCGCTTATTCCGCCGTCGGCGCCCTTGCCTTCGTGCCCCGCGTGGGCCTCGTCAGCCACGCGGTCGCCTCCTACCCCAAAAGGGTCATCGCGCGGCTGGAGGCCGGCGGCGTCGACCTTGGCGGCGTGTTGTGGTCGCCCGAGCGGCTCGCCTCCTGCAACTGGTTCATCTACGACGCTGCCGGCCGGCGGGAGGAAGACCTCACAAGCCCTCCTGAAGCCCTCGGCGCGGCAGGCTACCCCACCGATCGCCTCAGCCCTGAAGAGGTGGTGGCCTGGCGTGACCACCTTCGCGCGCACGAGCGCACAGGCGAAGTCAGCTACTCGGAGTTTCGCACCCTTCACCCGCTCGACCCAAAACAGGTGCCTGTGGCCTGGCAGGGTGCCAAGGGCGTCCACCTTGCGCCCAGCCAGCCGGACGTGATGGTCGCCATGCTCGACCTTTTCGGCCACAAGGGTGCTGTGATCACCGCCGATCCCGGCTGGCAGCTTGCCGCCCGCACCCTTGATGAGATCACCCCCATTCTCGCCCGCCTCGACGCCTTTTTGCCGAGCGAGGTGGAGTTGACCGCCCTCGTCCCAGGCGCAGCGCTTGCCGATGCGCTCAGCATTGTGGCCGCGCGGTGCAAAGGGGCGGTGGCCGTCAAGCTCGGCCCTGAAGGCGTCCTTGTGTGGGACGCGGCAAAGGGGGCGGCGGTTGCCGTGCCCGCCAAGCCCGTGGCTGCGCTGGACCCGACGGGCGCGGGGGACAGCTTCTGCGGCGGCTTTCTTGCAGGGCTGGTGGAGACAGGCGATCCGGTGCAGGCCGCCTCGTTCGGTGCGGTGGCGGCCAGCTGCATTGTCAAAGCCTTCGGCGCGGACGGCGCGCTGCCCATCGACAGGGCCGCCTGCCGTGCCGCCCTCACCTCAGGTTCTGCGGAGATGACACCATGCCACTGAAGGCTTTTGGCGGCGGCCCCCTCGTCATCGCCGCCCTTCATCTGCCGGACTTTGCCCTCTCGCGCGCCCGCTCCATGGCCTGGTACGAGGACTATGCGGTGACCAACGCCAAGGTCTTCGCACAGGCCGGCGTGCCGTGGCTGAAGTTGCAGGACCAGACGCGCACCGACGGCCCTGCGACGGCTGACAGCGTGGCGCGCATGGGTTCGATCGCGCGCCTCATTCGCGCGGAGGTCCCGGAGATCGGCCTTGGCATCATCATCGAGGCGCACGATGCAGCCGCGCCCCTTGCGGTGGCCGATGCGTCGGGCGCGGACTTCGTGCGGCTAAAGGTGTTCGTGGGCGGGGCGATGACGGCCCAGGGCCCACGCTATGGCCTTGGCGCTGCTGCCGTTTCCTACCGTGCGTCCCTCGGGCGCGAGGACATTGCCATCCTGGCCGACGTCCACGACCGCACGGCCTTACCCCTGTCGAACGAAAGCCAGCCCTTTGCAGCCGAGTGGGCGGTGAAGACGGGCGCGGACGGTTTGATTGTGACGGGGTCGAGCTTCCCCGACACCTTGGCGCGCATCGAAGCGGTGCGTGCGGCCGGCATCAAACGGCCGCTCCTCATTGGCGGAGGGGTGACGGCGGACAATGTGGCCGAAGCCCTTGGCGCCAGCGACGGCGTTGTGGTGAGCAGCGCACTGATGCGCAAAGGCGCCGAAGCGGACGACCTTGTGCGCTGGGATATCGACGCCTGCCGCCGCTTTATAGATGCGGCCACCACCCCATGACCACGCGCGACTTCAAAGGCTATGGCGACCGGCCTCCACCCGTGCAGTGGCCAGGCGGTGCACGTCTTGCCGTCTCTGTGGTGGTCAATGTTGAGGAAGGGGCCGAACTCTCCCTTCATGATGGCGACGAGCGCAACGAGCACATTTATGAGGCGGTGGAAGCGGTCGAAAACGCGCGCGACCTTTGTATGGAAAGCCACTTCGAGTACGGCCCCCGCGCCGGCTGGCCGCGAATCCGTGAGGTCCTGCGCGAGCGCGGCGTGAGAGCCACGGTGAACGCCTGCGGCCGCGCCCTTTTGAAGACGCCTTGGATTGCGCAGGAGGCGGTCGCCGACGGTCACGAAGTGGCCGCCCACGGCTGGCGATGGGAGCGTCACGTCCACATGGATGAGGCGACAGAGCGAAACGCCATTGCCCGCACCGTCGATGCCATCAC
This sequence comes from Pseudomonadota bacterium, assembly GCA_039182345.1. Taxonomy (GTDB): domain Bacteria; phylum Pseudomonadota; class Alphaproteobacteria; order Rhizobiales; family Amorphaceae; genus Acuticoccus. The sequence continues at coordinate 397 of JBCDCF010000351.1, read as the reverse complement.
CACAACGGCCGGCGCGCCGCCTGTGGGGTGGCACACACGCTCGGCCACATCCATGCGCACCCGCGATCTCCTCATCGAGCAGGGCGGCTTCCTTTACGACAGCAACGCCTACAACGACGATCTGCCCTACGTGGTGGAGACGGCAGGCGGGCCGCACGTGGTCCTCCCCTACGCCTTCGACACCAACGACATGCGCTTTCACAACCGCGGCGGCTTCGTGTTCGGGTCGGACTTTGCGCGCTATGGCATCGACGCGTTCGACAGGCTCTACCGTGAAGGCGCGAGGGCGCCGCGGATGCTGTCCATCGGCCTTCACACCCGCATCATTGGCCGTCCTGCGCGCATTGGCGGTCTGGAAGCGCTTCTCGACCATGCCCTTTCCCACGACGGCGTCTGG
>JBCDCF010000350.1:0-4701 GCA_039182345.1 Pseudomonadota bacterium | reverse complement strand
CGGCTCACGCTGTCGGATCCGATAGCCCCTATATAGGACATATAATAATGTCAGCACCATGGCGGCGTTGGGAGCGGCGTCCAGGTCGCTCGGTGCCCGCGACCACACTGGCTCAGACAAAACAGCCATTCACCGCTAGGCACGTTAAACTGTGGAAAGGTGATCGCCATCCGGCGGATCGGCCTGGGCGACCACCCTTCACCTGTCGCCCATGGAATCTCAAGGGAGGGGAGTGTCCATGCGCGGCCCTCTGCCGAAGATGGGCGAGGGTGTCGTGGGGATGGGTCAGGACTGCTCCGTGCCAGCTTGGACCGCGCGCTGAACCATCTTATAGGAGCGGTTCAGGAGACGGCTCATCTCCGCCGGCTCGTAGATGTTCCACTTGCCGTCCGGCTCGCGCTTGCCCTCCAACACGGCAAGTTCGATGAAGATTTTGTAAATAAGGTCATCCGACATGGCGATCTCTTCTTTCCTTGTCCAGTCTGAGCGGTGGTGCCAAAAAAAATGACCAATGGCAAGTTCAAAAGAACCTAAGATTAAGAGAGACGAATGCCAGTAATTCTCGCGCATGGGCAGCCGAAATCAGGCAGTTCTTTTCTGTTTCAGGTGGCGCAGCACGCCGCTGAACTGAACAACCGCAAGCCGACTGGAGTCTTGCGGTCAGAGCTGCGCGAAAAACTCGATGGTGACTGGGCCAACTATCGCGAAACGGTGGACGCGGCGTACCTGCGCTCAGTGTTGTCCGTCCTACCGCCCCACGAGGTGGCCGTGGTCAAGACCCATGCCGCGCTGGATCCTGAAACCCTGCCGCTCATCACAGCGCGCAGCGTCATTGCTTTCACGTCCGTGCGCGACCCGCGGGATGCCGCGCTCTCCATGGTGGACACAGGCGTGCGCGATGCCGAGGCCAATAGCAGCCGTGAGTTTTTCAAGCGTTTCGTCACCGTGGATCAACGCGAGACCCTTGCCGCCCAAAGGCATGCCTCGCGGATCTTGCGCACCTATGTGAAAAAGCCTGGCATTCTCGTCATCCCGCATGAGGCCACCGCCTATGCCGAAGCGCGGGTGATTCGCCGCCTTGCGGACCACATCCGCCTTGGCCGGCACACCCGCCAGCTTGTCGCCACCTTCGCCAAGCGGCCCAAGCACACCATCTTAGAGTTTAACAAAGGCCAGGCCTTCCGGTTTGCAACGGAGCTGGAGCCGTCCGTCATCCAACGTCTCAATCGCGGCTTGAAGGACGAAATCGCGTTTGCCGACGCCACCATCAGGGATGCCATGGCCTCGCTATCGCTCCTGCACCGCTACCTTGCCATCCGCATCCGCCATCGCGAGGTGCTCAGCCTGTGATGCCCCCTGTGCCCCACTGCCACGAGATCCCATCATGACCATTGCACAGGCGCCCAGCGCCGAAACCGGCATGGGCGACGTGGAGGCAGCCGCGCTGTTTGAGGAGGTTTTTGCCCTCGCCGAACCGGCCCAGCAGCGCAAACTCATTGCCGACTTCTTCTTCCTCATCGATCGGCCCGACCTTACCGAAGTGGTGGACCGTGTGCGCAGGCACGCGCCCGGCAAGGACGAGGATGATTTTGACGACATCGACCCCGCCTTCACCGGCGGCGATGTGGCCACCAACCTTTCCCTTGCCGACCAGTTGGCTGAGATCGGCGCCCGTTCAGGCGCTCGGTTTCTGCTGCGGGAGGTCAACGCCGCCGTCCCCCATGACATGGGCCGGGTGGAAGCGATTTTCGCGCACTACAGGCGCCACAGACGCCAGAGTGAGGCGCTCACCGCCTTGGTGGATGGCTGCATCAAGCCGCAAACGGCGCACCTGTTCGGCCCCGTCTTGGCGGCTTTTGTCAGCGTCTTGGGGGCGTCGGAGGGGGAGGGCGCGGTCGCCAGCGCAATGGTGGCAATCATGAGCCGCCTCGTGGATGGCGCCCCTGCCCGCGGAGCCATCGTTCCTCTCCTGCCGCCAGGGGAGCACATGAAGGCCATAGAGGAGATTGCCGCAGGCCGTCAGTTCGTGGACCTTGATGTGTTCGTGGGCTGGACCGATGCACTCTCCTTCACCGGGAATTTCGTGCCGGCGGGCGCAGCATTCGCTGCCATTGAGAAAGATATGCGCCTCAGCCCCCACCTTGCCGTGCTGGGGGCGCGCATTGCCATCCAGAACGCCGACTTCGAGGCGTTGGATCGCCGCAAAGCCATCTGCGAGGAGGGGGCGGCGCAAAACCCCGGTTTTGCCGAGAACAATCCCATCTACTTCATCGCCGTCGCCGACCCCCGTGCCGCGCCGGACGTGCGCAAGGCGGCCGCCGGTGAGATTGCCCGGCTTGCCAAGGCCGGCCGCCTCAACCCCGAATTCATCCTCGACGTCTACACCTCAGAGCCGATCCTGCCCCACATGGGCGATCTGTTGGCCGACATTGCCGCCACCGATGGACCTGCTCCGTTGGTGAAGGGCTCCTTCGTGCTGTCGAGCCTTGTGCGCGGGGAAAGCCCTGTGGGCCTTCCTTTGGAAGAGTTCTGCGGCCCGTCGGCGCTCCTCAACAACAGCCGTATTCGCAGGGCAATGTTTGCCCTTGGCTTCAAGAACGAGGGGGAGCTGGACGATGGCGGCGACCTCCTTGCAAGGGCAGATCTGTCGGACCTTTCCATCGTGTCAGCCATCCACGGCCAGATCATGCGCTGGCGTGCCGACGATCAGCTGGACAAATCCCTAGCGTTGTCGCGCAGGGTTCTCGCCATGCACCCTGGCGAGCATTGGGCCAGGATGACCGCCATCCAGGTGGCGCACGAGGCGGGTCTGCTGGACGAAGCCATTGCCTTTGCCAACTACTGGACCGTTGAGGAGCCGCAGGGCGCCACCATTGTGGATGCAGCGCGCAGCTTTGCCCGCCTCGGGGTGAGTGAGACCGCCGAAGCCCTGTTCCGAAGGGCCGATGCGGAACTGGTCGCCACCACGCTGGCAGCCGATGCCACCATCAATCTTGCCCGCGGCCTCCTGCTTTATGGCGACCACCAGAAAGCCGTTGACTGGTACGAGCGTATCCGGCCCGCTGCCGCCGTCGACCCGAAGCGCCCTGCGGTCATCGACCCCGGCTATACCGACACCGCAGGCCACCACACCAACTATTGCGACTTTGCCTCCACAATGCTGCAGAGCGTGTGGAGGACGCCGCCCGTGGTTGCCGTCGGCGCCCGCGCCAACACACAGCCTCTGGCAGGCCACGACACCAGCGCTGCCTTCCACTTCGAGCCCTACACTTATAACGAGTTCGAGCTCGACACCGCCGACATCAATCGCCTCAACGCCATGTTCTGTGCCGAGTGCACGCGGCTGTGGGGGACAACCTATCCGCCCGCGGTCTTCATCCACTCCATGCGCTTCAACATGCTGGCGGGCTTTCTCGAATGGCTGTCCCGCACCACACCCGACGGGGGGTGTGTTGCCATCGTCGGTCTGATCGAAGCCGACCACCTGCGCAAACCGGATCTGGCGCGGCTCGATTTTGAGCCTCTCGCCCGCTGGAGCGCGGCCCTTAAGGAACGCGGCGATATCCGCCTCGTCATCTACGCTGAGACCGATCAGGCCGTGGAGTGGCTGTCCGGGTCCATCCCTGGCGTGACCATCGACAAGTTTCCCTACCTTGCCGCCAGCAGAGCCCGCGAGAACCGTGGCGCAATCTTCGGTGATCCCCACCGCAGGCTCACCGTCGGCACCCTTGGCGCCACGCGCAAGGAACGGGGCTTTGCGACGCTTTTGGGAGCGATGGCAGATGCCGGGCCTACAAGCCCTGTGGATTGGCGTGTGCAAATCAATCCCGACCATCTGGCCCTTTGTGGGGACAAGGCCGTCCAGCGCTACCAGGCGCTGTCCCGCGGCCGCGAGGACGTCACCTTCCTGCAGGGCTTTTTGGATGGCGATGCATACTATGACGCCCTGTCACAGCTGGACGCGTTGGTCTTGCCTTACGCCGACCGCTACGTGGTGTCCGGCTCAGGCGTCCTTTACGAGGCGATCTATGCGCTGCGTTATCTCATTGTCTCTGAGGGCTCCACCATGGCTGCCGAACTGGCCCAGCTCAGCTACCCTCACGCCACGGTGGACCCTGACGATCCCGCCGCGCTTCTCGAAGCGGTGAGGAGGATGGCCGAGGACTGGCCGAACATCCAAGAGGCGCTTGCCGCCTTCGATGCCAGCGGGCCCGCTCTCCCCCTTGAGCGTTTTCAAGACCGTATCGAGGCGCTGGCTCCAACATCACCCTAGCACCTGTGCCGCGCGCCGGCGTTTAAGGCGACCGTGCGACTGTGGCATCGCGCCTGCAAGGTGGACGCAATCATCAAAGGTCACACATGAGGGTGTGGCCGAAGGCGCCGGGGCCGCACCCGGCATCGGTTGAACTGCACGATCGGGCCTGTTAAGCGCAGCCCCCGAACCCGCGCATCACACAGAGAGGACCGCATCGTGCTTGTCAGTCACGATCACAAGTTCATCCTTCTCAAGCCAGGCAAGACGGCCGGAACGTCGGTGGAGATCTTCCTGGAGCCTTTGTGCGCGCCTGAGGGGCACAAGCCGGTCCACATCATCGACCACGCCCTTGAAACCGAGCACGGCATCGTTGCCGCCCGCGCACCGAACGCGGAAGGCAACAACAAGTACTACAACCACATCTGGGCACGGGATCTGAAAGACAT
>JBCDCF010000349.1:0-4702 GCA_039182345.1 Pseudomonadota bacterium | reverse complement strand
TCGGGCGGCTCGTAAGGGCTGTCGACACCGGTGAAGTTCTTCAACTCGCCGCTGTCGGCCTTCTTGTAGAGGCCCTTGGGGTCGCGCTCGCGGCACACCTCGATGGGCGTGTCGATGAAGACCTCCATGAACTCCTCTTCGTCCACGAGGTCGCGCGCCATCCGCCGCTCGGACCGGAAGGGGGAGATGAACGACACGATCACCACAAGCCCTGCATCCACGAAGAGCTTCGCCGTCTCGGCCACGCGGCGGATGTTCTCCACCCTGTCGGCGTCGGTGAAGCCAAGGTCGCGGTTGAGGCCGTGGCGCACATTGTCGCCGTCGAGGATGTAGGTGTGGCGGCCTTGAGCGTTGAGGCGCTTCTCCACAAGGTTCGCAATGGTGGACTTGCCCGAGCCCGACAGCCCCGTGAACCACAAAATGGCAGGCTTCTGCCCCTTCATGGCTGCGCGGGAGGACTTCGACACGTCGAGCGCCTGCCAATGGATGTTGGTGGCGCGGCGCAGCGCGAACCACACCATCCCGGCGCCGACCGTGGCGTTGGTCAAACGGTCGATGAGGATGAACGACCCCGTCTCCCTGTTCGCCTCATAAGGGTCGAAGGCAATGTCCTCAGAGAGGGAAAGGTTGCAGAACCCCACCTCGTTGAGGCCAAGCTCCTTGGCGGCCAGATGATCGAACGTGTTGACGTCGATCCTGTGCTTGATCTCCGTCACCTGCGCCGTGACAGAGCGCGTGCCGATCTTCAAAAGGTAAGGCCGGCCGGGGTAAAGCGGCTCCTCGGCCATCCACACCACGTGGGCGGCAAACTGGTCGGCCACCTCCGAGCGGTGGTCGGGCGGCACGAAAATGTCGCCGCGCGAAACGTCGATCTCACGGTCAAGGACGATGGTGACGGCTTCTGAGGCGATGGCCTCATCGCGCTCGCCATCCATGGTGACGATCTTGGTCACCTTCGCCTCGCGGCCGGAGCCTGCCACCACAACGCTGTCGCCTGCCCGAAGACGGCCTGAGGCAATGGTGCCCGAAAAGCCGCGGAAGTCGAGGTTGGGGCGGTTGACCCACTGCACAGGCATGCGGAAGGGCCTGTGCTCAAGGTCATGCTGCACCTCGATGGTCTCAAGATGCTCAAGCAGCGTCGGGCCCGTGTACCAGGAGGTGCGGTCCGAGCGGCTCACCACGTTGTCGCCGTAGCGGGCGGAGATGGGCACCGCCTCCATGGTGTCGAAATCGAAGGAGCGGGCGAAGGTTTCAAAGTCGCGGCGGATGGCGTCGAACCGGCCGCGGTCGAAGTTGACGAGGTCGATCTTGTTCACCGCCAGCACAACGTGGCGGATGCCAAGGAGCGAGACCAGGAAGGCGTGCCGCTTGGTCTGCACCTGAATGCCGTGACGCGCGTCGATCAACAGCACCGCAAGGTCGGCTGTGGACGCGCCTGTGGCCATGTTGCGGGTGTACTGCTCATGCCCCGGCGTGTCGGCGACGATGAACTTGCGCCTGTCGGTGGTGAAGAAGCGGTAGGCCACATCGATGGTGATGCCCTGCTGGCGCTCCGCCTCAAGCCCGTCCACCAGGAGGGCAAGGTCGATCTCCTCCCCAGTGGTGCCGTGCTTTTTGGAATCGCGCTCAACGGCGGCCAGCTGATCCTCGAAGATCAGCTTGGTTTCATAAAGGAGGCGGCCGATGAGGGTGGACTTGCCGTCATCCACGCTGCCGCAGGTGATGAAGCGCAGGAAGGACTTCTTTTCCTGGCTTGCGAGATACTCGGCGAAGGTCTCTGGCAGCTCTTGCGCGGCCGCAGCACCGGACTGTGACATCAGAAATAACCCTCGCGCTTCTTCTTCTCCATGGAGGCGGACTCGTCATGGTCGATCACACGGCCCTGACGCTCCGAGGTGCGGGCAATCAGCATCTCGGCCACGATCTCGCCCAGCGTGGTGGCGTCCGATTCCACAGCGCCCGTCAGCGGATAGCAGCCCAGCGTGCGGAAGCGCACCATTCGCATTTCAGGGGTTTCGCCCTGGCGCAGGGGCATCCTGTCATCGTCCACCATGATCATGGTGCCGTCCCGCTCCACCACAGGCCGTTCGGCGGCGTAGTAAAGGGGCACGATGTCGATGTTTTCCATCATGATGTATTGCCAGATGTCGAGCTCGGTCCAGTTCGACAGCGGGAAGACGCGGATGGATTCGCCCTTCGCCACACGGCAATTGTAAAGGTGCCAAAGCTCGGGCCGCTGGTTCTTGGGGTCCCAGCCGTGGTTGGCGGTGCGGAAGGAAAACACACGCTCCTTGGCGCGGCTCTTTTCCTCGTCACGCCTGGCGCCACCGAAGGCCGCGTCAAAGCCGTACTTGGTGAGCGCTGTCTTCAGCGCGTCGGTCTTCATCACCGTGGTGTGGTAGGACGAGCCGTGGCTGAACGGGTTCACCCCCTGGCGCACACCCTCTTCGTTGATGTGGACGATGAGGTCGAGCCCGAGATCCTTCGCGAGTTTGTCGCGAAACTCAATCATCTCGCGGAACTTCCACGTGGTGTCGATGTGCATCAGCGGGAAGGGTGGCTTTGACGGGTAGAACGCCTTCAACGCCAGATGCAGCATGACGGCAGAGTCCTTGCCGATGGAATACAGCATCACAGGGTTGCGGAACTCAGCCGCCACCTCGCGGATGATGTGGATGGACTCGTCCTCGAGGCGTTTCAGATGCGAGCCGCGGTCAACGGCCATGGGGAACTCTCCGGGGTGAACTAGCGGGCAATGGCGAACGGATCGAACGGCCCAGCAGCGACGAAATGGGGGTTGGCGAAGGCGCCGCTGGGGTGCGTCTTCTTGCCATAGGTGAGTGGGGCACCCTCGGTCGTCAACACGCGACCGCCTGCCGCACGGAGGACAGCGTGCCCTGCGGCTGTGTCCCACTCCATGGTGCGGCCCATGCGGGGGTAGAGATCGGCCGCCCCTTCAGCCAAACGGCAGAATTTGAGCGAGGAGCCCGAGGAGACGAAGCTTGCCACCTCAAACCGATCGCAAAACGCTTTTGTCTCATCCGTCAGGTGGGAGCGGGAGGCGACGACGCGCATGGCCTCTGGCGTGTCGGCACAGCCGATGGCGTGACGCTCACCCACGACGCCATCGGTGACGGTGGCGCGCCAGGCGCCTGTCTCATCGCCGGCGAACAGAGCGCCTATGGCAGGGGCATAGACAACGCCTGCCACAGGGACACCGCCCTCGATCCGCGCGATGTTGACGGTGAACTCGCCATTGCGGGAAATGAACTCGCGTGTGCCGTCCAGCGGGTCCACCAGGTAAAAGCTCTCCGCCACCTCTGGCACATGGCCCGCGGCGACCGCCTCCTCGGCAATCACGGGCCTTGGGTCCACGGCGGCAAGCTGTTCCAGGATGATGGCCTCCGCCGCTTCGTCAGCGTCCGTCACCTCACTGCCGTCGGCCTTCTCGCGCACATTGGCATTGCCATCATAGATGGTCATGATGGCTTTGCCCGCGGCGAGCGCGATCGCAACGAGCGTGTCGAGGGGGGCAGGGTCTTGCATGGTGCGACTTTCCGTTGCGCGCTCGGTATCGGCTTGTGCGCTGCAGTGCAACATCGTGTTGCAGGCGCGCGCGGCAAGGGGGTCCTGGGGCCGACGTGATTTAACCGATCATCCTTGCCCAAAGCAGGCGAACGGCGAGGACGGGACGAATGGCAGGCACCCTCGCCCGCCGCGCAACCCCTAACAGCGTGCGGGCCTGCGCGCTAGATGGGGTCTCTGAGAAGATTGTTCATGGCAGCCTCCAGTGAGAGGCGGGCGGGCCTGCCTGGCCGGAACGGTGCTAGCCGTTGCGCCGCCGCAAAGGGCGGATCCAAAAATCGTAGACGGCAAGAAGCACCGTTACGGCAATCACCGCCAGGAGGTCCCACTGGGGCACGAACGAGGCGATGATCCCCACAAAGAAAATGAAGCCACCCAGTCCCACAACGGACAAGAACCAATCTAAAGTGGTCATGGCGCACTCCTGGTTTCGGGCAAATTAGCAATCTGCCGGTCTGCCGTCGAGGGGCGCATCAACCGTGACCATTCTGTGGCACACTCTCGTGAGGGCATGAATCGCCATCGTACCAAACGGAGGAAACGCGCATGAATTTCCCAAATGTCGCAAGGCGGACGGCACTCGCGGCGCTGTCGACAGCCAGTTTGATGACGTTGGGCGTTGGGCTCGCCGCAGCCGATGACGCGCTCATCAAGTCGGGCGCCTACATCACGAACGCAGCTGGGTGCGCGGCCTGCCACAACTCGCCCGATGGCACGCCCTTTGCCGGCGGCCTCGTCCTCAAAACACCATTCGGGCCGATGGCGACCCCCAACATCACCTCCGACAAGGAGACAGGCATCGGCGAGTGGACGTTCGAGGACTTTCAGAACGCCCTTCACAAAGGCATCAACAAGGACGGCGAGCCGCTCTACCCGGCCATGCCCTACGTCCACTACACTTTGATGCGCGATGACGATCTGAAGGCCGTCTGGGCCTACGTTCAAACCATCAAGCCCGTCAGCAACACGGTGGATGTGAACCAGCTTGCCTTCCCGTTCGATGTGCGGGCGAGCCTTTATGTCTGGCGTGCGCGCTACTTCACCGATGAGCGTTTCCAGCCCGACTCGAACGAGAGCGATGAGTGGAACCGCGGCGCCTACATCATCAAGGCCCTCG
>JBCDCF010000348.1:0-4707 GCA_039182345.1 Pseudomonadota bacterium | reverse complement strand
CGGCAACTTCCAGAAAGTCTTGGCCGAAGCCAAACGCCTGTTCGACCTCGACGCCTGGCGCCAGAAGGCAAAGGCCATGCGGGCGGAGGGCCGTTGCGTCGGCGTCGGCGTTGCCACCTGCATGGAGCGATCGGTCTATGGGCCGACGGAGTGGTGGTCGCTCAACAACCGCGAAACGCCTGGCTTTACCCTTACCTCTACGCCTGAAGGCATCTCGGCGCGGGTCGACCCGTCGGGCAAACTCTTCGTCACGCTCCACTCGCCGATGGTGGGCAACTCGCCCGAGACTGTGGTCACGCAAGTCCTTGCCGAACGGCTGACCGTCGCGCCGGACGACGTTGTCATCAACTACTCCGACAGTCAGAGCGGCTTCAACGGCGTCGGCCCCCAGGGGAGCCGGTTCACCGCGATGATCGCAGGGGCGTGCGTGTCCGCCTCCATCAAGCTGGAGGAGCGGCTGAAACGGTTCGGCGCCTACATGCTCCAGCGCAGGATGGAGGATGTCGAGCTGAGGGACGGCTGTGTGGCGGTCATCGGCTCGGACGATCAGAAAAAGTCCTTTGCGGAGATCGCGCTGACGTCCAGCTTCTTCCGCCTGTCCTTCCCTGACGGGGAAGAATACGATTCAGGCATCGACTGCACGGCCGTTTACGACCACCCGATTTCCAGCGACCCCCACCCTGAGCGCAAACACCTGGGGATCTTCTACCCCATCGTCGGCCACATCTGTCACATCGTCGCTGTGGAAGTGGACCCCGGGACGGGCAAGGTGGAGATCCTCGACTATGCCGCCGTCCACGACAATGGCACCATCGTCAACCCGCGCACCTTGGGCGGCCAGGTGTGGGGCGGGACCGCCAACGGCATCGGCACAACGCTGTCGGAGCAGTTCGTCTACGATCAAGACGGTCAGTTCACGAACCCCAACTTTGCCGAGTTCGCGATGCCGACGGCGAACGAAATGCCAAAGTCCTTCAAGCTCGGCCACGTGGAGACGCCCTCCCCTTACACCGAATACGGCATCAAAGGTGGCGGGGAAGGGGGACGGCTCGGCGCCCCGTCCGCCTTGACGAGCGCCATCGAAGACGCCCTTTCAGCGTACGGGGTGAAAATCTCGTCGCTGCCGGTGACGCCGCCCATCTTGCGTGGGCTGATCCGGGAGGCTGAAGCCAGAGCCTAAGGAGACGCGAGGATGGCCGACCAACCACCCGTCAACATCAAGGGTGCCTTCACGGGGGCGAGCATCCTCCACCGTGATCCCCGCCATGGTGCGACGGGGCGGTCCGAGCGCTCCGCGGTCGGGCGAGTTGGGATCGTGCCGGCCACCAGCGCCACAAAGGATGCGGCATGAGCGAGGGCGTTGCCATCGGCAAACTGTCAGGCACGCCCCCGCCGCCTGTGCGCGAGAGTGGCCGCGGTCCCGGCCGGCCGCGCGGCCAGCGCTCTGAAGCCACGCAGGCGAAGATCCTGGATGCTGCCGAGCAGCTGTTTGCCGACCGAGGTTATGACGGCGCGTCCATCCGCGATGTGGCGTCGGCCGCCGGCGTTCAGGTCCATGCCGTCGGCTACCATTTCGGCCCCAAGGAAGCCTTGTTCGACACCGTGGTTGCCCGCCGCGCCACCATCATGACCGACCTTCGCCGCGGCGCCCTTGACGAGATGCGCAGCGCCGCAGGCAAGGGCCCCCTCCGTCTGGCCGAACTCGTCCGTGCGTATGTAACGCCGTTCATCCACTCCGCGGGGCACGGCGAACCTGGCTGGCGCAACTACGCGGCCTTGATGGGCCGTCTCGCCAACTCCCCCCTCGGCACGGAGATCATCGCGCGCCATTACGACGACACCGCCCGCGCCTACATCGCCGAGTTCCGCCGCGCACTTCCGGACGCGCACGACGCGGAGATTGTGGACGGGTTCTTGGACATGGTGGCGGCAATGCTGTCGATCTGTGCCCGCACAGGCCGTTCGGAACGACTGGCCGGCCGCACATCGCCGCGCTCCACCGACAAGAGCATCGAGACGCTGGTGCGCTTCCATACCGCAGGATTTGAAGCCCTCGCCGCCCGCAAGAAAGGCTGAGACCCCATGAGCGAACCGCTTGAAATCGGCGCGACGACCACCCTTGACGGCACCGTGCCCCCCGCCCGCACCGCAGCGGCCTTGGCAACGGACAGCGAAAAGCTGCCGCCCGTCTTCGGCACACCCTTTATGATTGCCGACATGGAGCGGGCCTGCGCGGTCCTCCTGTCGCCCCTCCTTGGGCCGGACGACGTGTCGGTCGGCGCGCGTATCGAGGTGTCCCACAATGCGCCGACGCCCGAGGGCGCAACAGTGCGCGCAGGCGCCCGTTTCACAGGCCGCGAAGGCCCACTCTACTGGTTCGACGTGTGGGCCGAAGATGGCGGCGGCACCATCGGTGAAGGCCGCATCGCCCGCGCCATTCTGCCCGAAGGCAAACTCATCTCAAGGGCAGAAAAGCGCCGGTGATCGCGCCTGAGGGACGCCGACAACGGTTCATGAGAGCAGGCTTAAATTCGCTCCAACTGATCCGGGTGGAGCGGCAAGCGCGCTAGCCGCCGAACAGATCGCTCACCAACGCCGCCTGGGCGTGGTGCCGGCGGGCAGAGGACCAGATGAGGGCCACGCGGCGGGACAGTTCCGTCGGACCTGCCGTGAAGACGCGGGTGGCCGGGTCGGCATAGCGGCGGATGTCAGGCTCAGGCAGCAGCGTGAAGCCCACACCCCTGTTCACGCACTCCATGATGGCTTCCACACTGTCCAGCACCACATGGCCATGGCCGCTGCCGACAAAATCCTCCATATGCTCGGAGATCAACTTGCCGATGCCCGAGCTTGGCATGAAGTGCAGGAACGACATCTTTTCAATCAACACCCGCGGCGCGTGGGAGACCGGCGTAGCGGGCGCTGCAAAGGCAAGCCGCTCCTCCCGCAGCGTTTTTGACTGAAGGACGCTGTCCCGGCTGGGATTCTCCGTCACCACCGCAAAATCAAGGTCACCACTCCTCACCTTTGCCTCCAGCGCCTCCGACAGGCCCGTGACCACATCGAACGACACCGTGGAGGAGAGTTTTCGCGCGTTGAGAAGAAATGTGGGCAAAAGGCGCACGCTCGCTGTCGGGACGAAGCCCACGCGATAGCGACCTGTCAGCCTGTCCCCCGGTGCGCAGGCGGCGCGCAGCTCGCTTTCGGCGGTGAGGATCTGGCGTGCCTGATCACAGATGGCGCGCCCGAGGGGGGTCAGGCGCGGCGGCCTGAACGAGCGGTCGAACAGAGCCGCCCCCAATTCAGCCTCGAGCGCCTTCATCTGCATCGACACTGCCGACAGCGTCATGTTCAGCCGGCTGGCTGCCGTCGCAAATGAGCCAACCGTATGGATTTCCACCAGTGTTCTGAGCGTGCGCGTCTGCATAATTCAAAACTCTTGAAGATAGAGGTCAATCTAATTCGATTGTTATGAATTTGCCAGCTGCTATCATCACATATTCTCAGGAGGCCGTGATGAAGGCAGTGTCGAACGACTATCAATCCACGGCCGGGGAGTTGGCCAGCCGCTTCGCCGCGCGGGCCGCACACTGGGACACAAGCCGAGAATATTGCTGGCAAAACATCGCCGAACTGAGCGAGGCCGGCCTGATGGGAATGACCATTCCCAAGGCCTATGGCGGCCAGGGTGCCAGCTTTCACGACGTCGTGCTTGTCATTGAAGAGATTGCCAAAGCCTGCACCCTCACCGCGCGCATTGTGGTGGAGGCAAACATGGGCGGCCTTAGCGCCGTCATGGCCTACGGGACGCACGAGCAGAAAGCCCTTTGCGCACGCTACGTCCTCGCCGGTGACAAGCCGGCCATCTGCATCACCGAGCCTGAGGCCGGCAGTGCCGCAACCGAGATGACCACCACCGCCCGCCAGGTGGGCAGCACCTACGTGTTGAACGGCACCAAGCATTGGATTACCGGCGGCGGGGTGTCCAAGGTTCACCTCATCTTCGCGCGGGTGATCGACGCTCGCGGGTTCGACCGCGGCATCGGCGGCTTCATCGTCATCTGCGATCCTGAGACGGGCTTTTCGCCCAAAGGGTTTGAGGTGGTGGGCCGGGAAAACACCATGGGCCTTCGCGGCATGCCGGAGGCCGAACTGCGCTTCACCAACCTTGAAGTGGATGCAGCCTTCGCGCTGACGGGGCCGTCCGGCCAGTTGTGCGGGTTCGGCGACCTGATGTCGGCCTACAACAGCCAGCGGGTCGGCGCAGGGACCGTTGCCATGGGTGTGGCCGCCGGTGCGCTGGAACACGCCAAGGCCTACCTCACCAAACGCCAGCAGTTCGGCCGTCCTCTGGCCGAGTTCCAGGGCCTTCAGTGGATGCTGGCGGACATGGATGCCAGCGTCCACGCGTCCCGCCTGATGTTGCGCGAGGCGGCCTTGTCGAAGACCTCGGACACCGTGCCCTTCCCCGAACCCATGATGGCGGCACGGGCAAAGCTCTTTGCCTCAGAGACCGCCATTCGCGTGGTGGACGATGCCCTACAGATGTTCGGCGCGCGCGGCTATAGCGATCGCGAACCGCTGGAGCGCATGTATAGAGACGTGCGCATGTTCACCATCGGCGGTGGCACCGCACAGGTTCTGCGCAATCAGATCGCTGGGCGGATCCTCGGCATCAAGACCCCGCAAACCCGCGATGGTTACTTG
>JBCDCF010000347.1:0-4731 GCA_039182345.1 Pseudomonadota bacterium | reverse complement strand
TGCCGGCAACATCAAGCACGGCGGCCTTTTTGAGACCGCGTTCGGCATCACCTTGGGCGAACTCGTCTATGACATTGGTGGCGGCACCGAGACCGGGCGACCCGTCAAGGCCGTCCAGGTGGGCGGGCCTTTGGGCGCTTACTATCCGCCCGAAATGTTCGACCTTCCCTTCGACTATGAGGCGTTCGCCGCCGCCGAAGGGTTGATTGGCCATGGCGGCATCGTCGTGTTCGACGACACCGCCGACATGTTGGCCCAGGCGCGCTTTTCCATGGCCTTCACCGCCCTTGAGAGTTGCGGCAAGTGCACGCCCTGCCGCATCGGCGCCGTGCGAGGCGTTGAAGTGCTGGACAGGATCCGCGCGGGCGGGCGCGCTGCCGACACGGTGGAAGCCCTGCCTCACATGCACAATGCCCGCCCCAAGGCCCGCACCATCGGCGAAGAGGTGACGCTGCTGGCCGACCTTTGCGAGACCATGAAGTTCGGCTCGCTCTGTGCCCTCGGCGGGTTCGCCCCCTATCCCGTGCTCAGCGCCCTGACGCACTGGCCTGAAGATTTCGGCCTGCCCCCTGTGAGGGAGGCCGCCCAATGACCCATTTCACCACGCGTGCTAAACTGATATATCAGCACGCCACGGCGCAGTTGGAGTTTTGACCGATGGGCTACGAGCCGCAGCCGGACCTTGGAACGCCACAGAGCCATAACGAAGGCCACGTCACGCTGACCATTGATGGCGCTGCCGTGACCGTTCCAAGCGGCACCAGCGTCATGCGGGCGGCCGCGTTGATGGGCCGGTCCATCCCCAAACTGTGCGCCAGCGACACATTGAAGAGCTTTGGCTCGTGCAGACTGTGCCTTGTGGAAGTGGACGGAGCTCGGGGCACGCCTGCGTCCTGCACCACCCCTGTGCGCGAAGGCATGGTGGTGCGCACCGAGAGCGAGCGGCTGTCCAAGCTGCGCCGCGGTGTGATGGAGCTTTACATCTCCGACCACCCGCTCGACTGCCTGACCTGCAGCGCCAATGGCGATTGCGAGCTGCAGGACCAGGCTGCCGCCGTTGGCCTGCGCGATGTGCGCTATGGCTATGAGGGGGAGAACCACCTCGGCGCTGAGACCGATACGTCCAACCCTTACTTCGATTTCGACCCATCAAAGTGCATCGTCTGCTCGCGCTGTGTGCGTGCGTGCGACGAAGTGCAAGGCACACTCGCCCTCACCATCGATGGGCGCGGATTTGCCTCCATGGTGTCGGCAGGATCAGCGTCGGACGATTTCCTGTCATCGGAATGCGTGTCCTGCGGGGCGTGCGTTGCGGCCTGCCCCACGGCAACCTTGCAGGAAAAGGCCGTGAAAGACCTTGGCCGGCCCGACGCCTCGGTGGTGACCACGTGCGCCTATTGCGGCGTCGGTTGCACCTTCCGCGCCGAAATGCGCGGCGAGCAGCTAGTGCGCATGGTGCCCAACAAGGAAGGCAAGGCCAACCGCGGCCACTCCTGTGTGAAAGGGCGCTTTGCCTACGGCTACGCCAAGCACAAGGACCGGATCTTGGAGCCGATGATCCGCGCCTCCATCGCCGATCCCTGGCAGCCTGTGTCCTGGGACGAGGCGTTTGCCCATGCGGCGAGCGAGATCAAGCGCATCCAGGCGACGTATGGGCGCTTGTCCGTGGGCGCCATCTCCTCCTCAAGGTGCACCAACGAGGAAACCTTCCTGGTCCAGAAGCTGGTGCGCGCAGGGTTCGGCAACAACAATGTCGACACCTGCGCCAGGGTCTGCCACTCGCCCACAGGCTATGGGCTGAAGGAAACCTTCGGCACCAGTGCAGGCACGCAGGACTTTGACAGCGTCGAACAGTCCGACGTGATCTTGGTGATCGGCGCCAACCCCACAGATGGCCACCCCGTGTTTGCTAGCCGCATGAAAAAACGGCTGCGCGAGGGCGCAAAGCTCATCGTCATCGACCCGCGCAGGATCGACCTTGTGCGCACGCCGCACATCGAAGCGGCCTATCACCTGCCCCTGCAACCTGGAACCAACGTCGCCGTGTTGACGGCGATGGCCCACGTGGTGGTGCGCGAAGGCCTTGTGGACGAGGCCTATATCGCGGCCCGTTGCGATGCCGAAGAGTTTCGCGATTGGGCGGACTTCGTGTCCCTGGACAAGAATGCGCCTGAAGTGCTGGAGGCGGTGACGCGTGTCCCCGCCGACCTTCTGCGCAAAGCGGCCCGGCTTTACGCCACCGGCGGGAACGCGGCCATCTATTACGGGCTGGGGGTGACGGAGCACAGCCAAGGCTCCTCCACCGTGATGGCCATTGCGAACCTTGCCATGGCAACGGGCAATGTGGGCCGCCCCGGTGTGGGCGTGAACCCTTTGCGCGGCCAAAACAACGTCCAGGGCGCCTGCGATATGGGGAGCTTCCCCCACGAGTTGCCAGGCTACCGTCACATTTCCCAGGATGATGCGCGCGATGCCTTCGAGGCCGACTGGGGCGTGGAGCTGGACAGGACGCCCGGCCTCAGAATTCCCTCCATGTTGGACGCGGCGGTGGATGGGGCCTTCAAGGCGCTTTACTGCCAGGGTGAGGACATCTTGCAGTCCGACCCCAACACCCAGCACGTGGCCGATGGTTTGGCGGCGATGGAATGTGTCATCGTCCACGACCTCTTCTTGAACGAGACCGCGAACTACGCCCACATCTTCCTGCCAGGCTCCACCTTCCTTGAGAAGAACGGCACCTTCACCAATGCGGAACGGCGCATTCAAAGGGTGCGCAAGGTGATGACGCCGTCCACAGGCCTTGAAGACTGGGAGGTGACGCAGGAGCTGGCCCGCGCCCTGGGGCTCGGCTGGTCCTACACCCACCCGCGCCAAATCATGGATGAGATCGCCCGCCTGACGCCCACCTTTGCAGGCGTCGATTATGAGCGGTTGGAGCAGGAAGGCTCGCTCCAATGGCCCGTAACGGAGGCCGCACCCGAGGGCACGCCGGTCATGCACGTGGACCACTTCGTGCGCGGCAAAGGCCGTTTTGTGGTGACGGACTATGTGCCGACGGATGAGCGCACCGGCCCGCGCTTCCCCCTCCTCCTCACCACAGGGCGCATCTTGAGCCAGTACAATGTGGGGGCGCAGACACGGCGGACCGACAACACCGTCTGGCATGACGAGGACGTCCTTGAAATGCACCCGACGGATGCAGAAAACCGCGGCCTCGTCTCAGGCGATGTGGTCAAGCTTGCCAGCCGCTCGGGCGATACATCGCTGCGGCTGACGGTGACGGACCGTGTGCCGCCGGGCGTCGTCTACACCACCTTCCACCACCCCACGACCCAGGCCAATGTGGTGACGAGCGAGTATTCCGACTGGGCCACCAACTGCCCCGAATACAAGGTGACGGCGGTGCAGGTGTCGGCCACCAACAAGCCGTCTTACTGGCAGGAGCAGTACGCCGAGAAGGCCGCGCAATCGCGCAGGATCGTGCCTGAGCCGGCCGAATGACCTCCGCCGAGCGCATCGTGATGATGGCAAATCAGATTGCCCGCAACCTTGCCGTCCAGGACAGCGATGGCGCGGTGGCGGGAACGGCCGAGCACATCAAGAAGTTCTGGGACAGCCGGATGAAGGCCATCGCCCTTGCCCACATGGCCGAAGGCGGCGAGGGTTTGACGCCGATCGCCCATGCTGCACTGGAACGCCTGAAGGCCGACACCGAGGCCGGGCGCGCCGCACAGACGCCCCAGACCGCCGATCCGTGAGGGGCACGGCGTACCCGCGCCGTCCCTTCACACTGGCAAAGAGCGATGACGCGCCAGCGCCCCTACAGCTTCACCGAGGTGTTTTCCTCAGGCGCTGCGGATGCGGCGCGCACCCGCGAGGTGGCCGTCGAGGCCCCTATCGCGCTCGAGTTCAACGGCATCGGTTTTGCCGTGATGATGGCCACCCCTGCCGACCTTGAAGACTTCGTCACCGGCTTTGCCATTGCCGAGCGCCTGATCCCGCCAAACGGCGCCCTCCATGATGTTGCAGTGTTTGAGGCCGACAACGGCATTGTCCTGAGGGCAAGGGTGCCACAAGACGCTGCTCAGACGGTTCTGGCCCGCGCCCGTCGCAGGGTGACGGAATCCAGCTGCGGCCTGTGCGGTATGGAAAACCTTGAAGAGATCGCGCGGCCCCTGCCGCCGGTCTCGCGCCCTTTGTCGCTATCCCCTGAGGCGATCTTTGCCGCCCACCAGGGCCTTTCGGATTGGCAGCCACTGTCCTCGGCGACCGGCGCTGTGCATGCTGCTGCCATCTGCGCGCCCGCTGGCACCATCCTCCTGGCGCGCGAAGACGTTGGCCGTCACAACGCCCTCGACAAAGCCATTGGCGCGCGGACACGGAGCGGACTTGAGGGCGACCACTTTGCCCTCGTCACCGCCCGCTGCAGCTATGAGAGGGTGGAAAAGGCCGCCATCGCGGGCCTTGGCGCGCTGGTGACGATCTCCGCCCCCACAAGCCTTGCCCTTGATCGCGCCAAGGCCGCCAACCTTCCCCTTTACGTTCTGACCCGCACCGACTCGACCCTGAGGCTCCTTTAGATCCGGTCCGGCTCGGCCGAGCCCTTTCCAGCCTAAACACTGACGACAAAGGCTCTGTGTCTTGGCTGGACCTGGCCGGCTGCGCGAACCGCCGTCGTGCACGCGATCGCACCAGCCAATTTCCAGAAAAGAACCGGTCCTAGTGTGCCCG
>JBCDCF010000346.1:0-4731 GCA_039182345.1 Pseudomonadota bacterium | reverse complement strand
CGATGGGCTTGAGGTGCCTGTGCCGCCCTCGGCCGCATTGCGTCGGCGCGCGTGGTTCGCCAAAACGGACACTGTGTGTGAGAAGGGGCCGCAATGGCAGCGATCGGGGACTGGTTGAGCCTTTTCGTGCGATGGGCCCATGTGGTTGCGGCCATATCCTGGATTGGCTCCTCGTTCTACTTCATGTGGCTCGACGCCACGCTCAAACGGCGCGCCGGAATGGACCCCGGTGTCAAGGGCGAGAATTGGACCGTTCACGGTGGCGGCTTCTACCATACCAAGAAGTTCATGGTCGCGCCCGACCATATGCCCGACGACCTCCACTGGTTCAAATGGGAGAGCTACGCCACCTTCATGACGGGGCTGGCGCTGCTCGCCGTCGTCTATTGGTGGCACGCGCCGCTGTATCTCTTGGATCCGTCGAAGGCCGATATCGGGCCCTGGGTCGGTGTCGCCCTGTCGGCCGGCGGCATCGTGGGCGGCTGGGTGGCCTATGACCTGTTGTGCCGCTCTCCTCTGGCGCGCCAGCCGGTGCTGTTGTTCACGCTCTTGTTCGTGCTGATCACCGCCACGGCCTATGCCTATGGCCTGGTCTTTTCAGGCCGCGCAGCGTTCCTGCAGACGGGCGCGATGATTGCCACCGTCATGACGGGCAATGTGTTCCTCGTCATCATCCCCAATCAGCGGGTCGTGGTGGCCGACCTGAAGGCCGGGCGCACGCCTGACGCCAAATATGGTGAGATCGCCAAACTGCGCTCCACCCACAACAACTATCTGACGCTTCCCGTCATTTTCCTGATGCTGTCGAACCACTACCCCATGGCCTTTGCCAATCAGTACGGCTTCGTGCTGGTGGCGATGGCCCTGTTCCTGGGGGCGATCGTGCGCCACTGGTTCAACACCTATGAGACAGGGGCGGGGGGGATGCGCATTGCCTGGCAATGGCCGGCAGCGCTGGTCATTGCCGTAGCGATGGTGGGATTTGCGAGCCTTCCGACGGGCGAGCGCACCATCGCCGCCGCCACGGCGGCAACGTCCGACACCGGCACCAACCCGACGCTGGATGCTGCAGCCTTTGCCATCGTGGAGGCGCGCTGCGTCACCTGCCACCAGGACACGCCCACATTCGCCTCCCTTGCCGCAGCTCCCGGCGGGGTCAGCCTCGACACGGTGGCGCTGATGCGCCGTCACGCCGCCGCCATCATCGCCCAGTCGGTGGACACCCACGCCATGCCGCTCGGCAACGTCACTGGAATGACGGACGATGAACGCGCCGCCCTTGCCGCTTGGGCCCGGCGGTAATGGGACCGCGCATCAACGCCGTGGACGTCGGGGCAATCAGCGTGATGGCGGTTCCACGATGGGGCGCAGGAGTTCGTCATAAAGGATCTCCAGCGAGGTGGGCGGGACGAGCCCTGGTGTGGAAAACGGGAAGTCCGACAGCTTGATGATGAACAGGACGAGGGCGGAGTAAAACGTGTAGACCATCAAGAGTGCGATGGTGGTGCGCGTCGGCTCATAGGCGAAAAAGCACACCGCCAGCGAGATGATGCCGCCGAAGGCCACCACCCAGAAGATCGGATTGATGTCGCTGGCAGCGGCAATTTCGCGGGTTTTGCGTTCCACACCCACGGCCTCGATGCTGGTCAGCATTCTGTCGCGCAGCCAGGTCTGTGCGCTGCCATTGGCCGGCAAATCCAAAAGGCTTTGGTAGATGGAGTCCCAGACCGCATCGACGCTCGCCGAGAGGCGGCGCGTTTCGTCCAGCGCCTTCCACTCGGTGTCGATGGTGGCCCTCACATAGCGGGCAATGTCGGTCTTGATTTGGGTGGTGCGGCTGTCCGACCCGCCCGAACTGTCATAACGGTCCAAGTTGCGCACGATGCTGCCGAGCCCGTTCGCCTCACGATCCACCGTGCTCTTCAAGGTGTAGATGTTGCTGAGCTCCTGGGCGAACACCAGCGCCAGGATCAGCCCATGCAGGGCGGCAATGCGAAACATGGTGGTTTCGGCAATGCTGCGTGTGTCCGGCCCGATGTGGGATTTGAACGCCGTGCGCATCAACGCGTAGCTGCCGAAGGTGGCCGCAAACGTTGTGATGAAGAAGACGAGACCGGCGCTCACGGCGTTCATGATGGCGCTGCCGCAAGCATTGTCGAACCGGGCAGAGCCATTGGCACACGTCCCCTTTGCTGCGGGCAAGCCGCTCTGGCAGTGCGCCGGCAAACTGCGCGAGGTGGGCGAAGGTGTCCAGACGAGGGCGCGGGCTGCCTTGATGGGAGGCTTTCCCGTTCGCGCCGCCTTGACGCGCTCTTGTTTCAAGCGGCATTGTCGAACGGTCGGTTCCCAACTGGGATTGAAAGGGAATTCGGTCAGGCAAAGGCGTGCCTTTGCCGTCAAACCGAAGCTGCCCCCGCAACTGTGAGCGGTGAGCGTCGTCTCACTCTGCCACTGGTGGCCTGAGGCCGCCGGGAAGGCGAGGCGAAGCGTCGAACCGCGAGCCAGGAGACCTGCCGACACGTGTGAAACCTTTGAACGCCGGGCGGGGTGCACCGGGGGAGGATCTCATGGCGGCGCGACCCTGCGCACTCATCAAATGGTCTTGCCACCCCTTGGCGAGCCCTGGCGCCCTGATATCGCCTGCCTCTGCGGCCCCTTTTGCCGAGGAGGCCGTGAATGGACGCTGTCGTCAGCGATAAGAGTGGACGATCCCCCTTACCAACACCAACGCTCAGCGTGTGCCTGACCTGCCGGGGTCCGGGCGACACGGCCGAAACGGTGGTGCGCGGCGGTGCCCGTTTCGCCGAGGCCATCCTTGCTGCAAGGCGCGCCAGGGGGGCGGACCTTCCGGCCCACACCGTCCGGGGCGTTCGCTGCATGAGCCAGTGCCTGCGGCCTTGCACCATCGCGCTCACGTGCGAGGGGCGGTTCAGCTACGTCTTCGGCGATCTGGACCCTGGAAGGGATGCGGACGATGTCCTGACCCTTCTTGCCACCTACGCACAAGAACCTGAGGGTTTCCTGCCCCGGGACCGCCGGCCCGAGCCTCTCCAGGCGGGCATCTTGGGCCGCATCCCCCCGCTTGTGACGGACAGTGACCTCGTCACCACCCTTGCCGACGATGTCCACCGCGAAAGGGAGCCGCAATGATGCGCTTTGGTGCGAAGCGGACCATCCGCGCCGCCGCCTTGGCAGGGTTCCTCCTCGCGCCGATGGCGGGCATGACTGCCGCTGAGGCCAATGACACTGCGCCCGTGCGGGTCGGCCAGTCCTTCCTGGCCGGCGGTCTTGATGCGGCGAACGGGTCCACCGGTTGGGCGTTGGTCAGTCACGGCATCGCCGAACAACTCTTTACCGTCAGCCGCGATGGGCGCGTGGTGCCGCAGCTTGCCGCCGGCGCAACGCTCAACGAGGACGGCAGCTGGACCATCGTTCTGGAGGAAGGCAGGCGGTTCAGTGACGGCAGCCCTGTCAGTGCTGAGGCGGTTGCCGAAAGCCTCAACAGGACCGTGGCGCAAAACCCCATCGCCAGTGCCAGCGCCGGGGAGATCGCGTTCGAGCCAACGGGGGAGCGCACACTGATGGCCCGCACCGAGCGGCCGACCCCCATCCTCCCCTCGATCCTTGCCGAATGGGCGTTCCCCATCTACCGGGCGGTGGGTGAGGGGTTTGTGTTCACAGGGCCGTTCGCCGTGGAGGCGATGGTCCAAGGCTCACACATTGACCTTGTGCCGAACCCCCACCACCCGAACGCTGAGCACCTGCCTGCGGTGACCCTTCAACGCCTTGCCGATGGGCAGACCATGGCCCTTGCCCTGCGCGCCGGGGAGTTGGACCTTGCCTTCAACCTTCCCGTGGAAACCCTTGGGCTCGTGGGGGCCGACCCAGACCTTGCCGCCAAAACCTTCCCGGTCGCCTACCAGTACATGATGTTCATGAACACTGCCCATCCCGCCTTGGCGGACGAGGCGGTGCGCAAGGCCATCGACCTTGCCATCAACCGTGAGGCCCTGGTCCAAGGCGCACGGGCGGGGAGTGTTGCCACAGGCGCCTTTGCCGACATTTACCCCTTTGCCCTTGCCGACCCCATCACCGCCGATCCCGACAGGGCCGCCCAGCTCCTTGATGACGCGGGCTGGGTGAAGGGCGATGATGGTGTGCGGCGCAAAGATGGTGAGCCGCTCAGGCTGCAACTTCTTGCCTATCCGCAGCGGCCCGACCTCATCACCTTCCAGCCCATTGTCCGCGCCATGCTCGGCGAACTCGGCATCGAGGTGACCACACAGGTGACCGAAGAGCCGACGGCGACCGTTGCCAGCGGTGCGTTCGATCTGGCGCTGTGGGCGCAGCACACCGCCCCTGCGGGCGATCCCCTCATGTTCCTCGCTCTCTTTTTCGAAACCGATGCGCCGCGCAACTATGTCGGCTGGTCGAATGAAACCTTCGACGAGATCATCGCCTCCTTGCGCACCGAGGCGGACACGGACGAGCGCATCGCCCTGGCGCACAAAGCCCAGCAGATCCTCATGGAGGAGGCGCCTGTGTCTTTCCTGGTGACGCCTGAATGGCACGTGGGCATGTCCTCGCGCCTTGCCGGCTACGAGCCCTGGGGGTCGGACTACTATGTCTTGCGTTCAGACCTCACCGTTGCGGACTGACGGGCGCGGGGGGTGATCGCGGTTGCAACAGTTGCAGGCCGAATTGCGATTGCCTGGCTTGTGATTGTTGTGG
>JBCDCF010000345.1:0-4744 GCA_039182345.1 Pseudomonadota bacterium | reverse complement strand
GCCTGACCGTTTTGGCGCGCGTATGGCCCCGACGCCTGTGGCAGCGCCCCGGCTTGTGCGTCTGAACGAAAAGCTGGCGCGCCATCTGGGCCTTGACCCCGAAGCCCTTGCAACGCCCGAGGGCGTGTCGATCCTTGCCGGCAATACCGGTCCCGATGGCGCCCAGCCGATGGCGATGGCCTATGCGGGGCACCAGTTCGGCGGCTTCGTGCCCCAGCTTGGGGACGGCCGGGCGATCCTCCTCGGCGAGGTGATCGACGCGGACGGTGTGCGGCGGGACATCCAGCTCAAAGGATCGGGCAAGACGCCGTTTTCGCGCATGGGCGATGGGCGCGCAGGCCTCGGCCCCGTCTTGCGGGAATACATTGTGTCAGAGGCCATGCACGCCCTCGGCATTCCCACCACGCGGGCCCTTGCGGCGGTGGAGACGGGTGAGCCTGTGGTGCGCGAGCGTGTTCTCCCGGGCGCGATCCTCACGCGTGTGGCGCGCAGCCACATCCGCGTCGGCACGTTCGAGTATTTTGCCGCGCGGCGGGACGATGAGGGCCTTGCGCTCCTGCTGCGCCACGTGATCGAGCGGCACGACCCGCAAGCGGCCGATGCCCCCAATCCCGCCCGCGCCTTCCTTGACGGTGTGGTGGCCCGCCAGGCCCGTCTTGTGGCGCGTTGGCTTTGTGTGGGGTTCATCCATGGGGTCATGAACACCGACAACACGTCCGTTGCCGGTGAAACCATCGACTACGGCCCCTGTGCGTTCATGGACGACTATCACCCTGGCCGGGTCTATAGCTCCATCGATCAGGGCGGGCGGTATGCCTTCGGCAATCAGCCGCGCATCATGCACTGGAACCTTGCCGTCCTTGCCCAAACCCTCCTGCCTTTGATGGGCGAGGATGAAGAGGCGGCCGTCGCCGAGGCGCAGGCAAGCATCGACGCCTTTCCCGACCATTTCGATGCCGCCTACAGGGAGGGCCTTGGCGCCAAGCTCGGCCTCTCCCGCATTGAGGAAGGGGACGCTGACCTTGCCGATGCGTTGTTGTCATTGATGGCTGACAACAAGGCCGACTTCACCCTCACCTTCCGTGGCCTCAGCGCCCTGACGCGGGCCCAAGGCGAGGCGGACGATGCCTTCCGCAGCCTGTTCCACAACCGCCAGAGCGTTGACGACTGGCTGTCCCGCTGGCGCCAACGGCTTGGGTCTGAGGGCGCCAGCGATGAGGACAGGCAGGCGGCCATGAAGGCGGTCAACCCGGTCTACATCCCCCGCAACCACCTTGTGGAGGAGGCGCTCGAGGCTGCCCAAAGCGGCGACCTTGCCCCCTTTGATGGGCTGACGGCGGTGCTTCTCAACCCCTTCGACGATCAGCCAGGCAAAGCGCGTTATGCCGAGCCGCCGCGGCCTGAAGAGGTGGTGCACCAAACCTTCTGCGGCACATAGGGTGCAACGTTGACCTTCCTGGCGCACACGGGTCATCCTTTGGCCCCATCCCCACCGCGCGGCCCGTAGGCTGCGCCGAACGATCGATGCCAGGAGAGATCATGAACACCAATGACGCCCTTCCCGAAGCGGCGAACGCGGTCCTTTTGGGGCGGGTCGAGCGTCCAGGCATCGGCCCCTCGGTGGTCACCATTCGCGATGGCGCTGTGGTGGACATCACAAGCCGCGACAGCCCCACCGTCCGAGACGTGTGCGAGAAGGACGACCCTGCAGCGTTCGTCGCCGCCGCGCGGGGCGACACCATTGCCAGCGTCGACGATCTCCTCGGCAATGCCGACGAAGCGGCGCGGGACACTGCCCGCCCCTTCCCTCTGTCGCCTGTGGACCTTCAGGCGGTGAAAGCCTCTGGCGTCACTTTCGTGACGAGCCTTTTGGAGCGGGTGATCGAGGAGCAGGCGCGGGGCGAACCCTCGCGCGCTGCAGCCCTGCGCGAAGAGATCACCGATGTGATCGGCGCCGACCTTTCCAAGCTGACGCCTGGGTCCGACGAGGCGATGGCGTTGAAGGCAGTGCTTCAGGAGCGGGGCGTCTGGTCCCAATATCTGGAGGTGGGGATTGGGCCTGACGCTGAGATCTTCACCAAGGCGCAGGTGATGTCGAGCGTCGGACATGGGGCGTTCGTCGGCCTTCACCCTGTGTCGAAATGGAACAATCCTGAGCCCGAAGTGGTGCTGGTGGTGCGCTCCGATGGAACCATCATCGGGGCCACCTTGGGCAATGATGTGAACTTGCGGGACGTTGAGGGGCGCTCCGCCCTCCTCCTCGGCAAGGCGAAAGACAACAATGCGTCGGCTGCCCTTGGCCCCTTCATCCGCCTTTATGACGGGCGCTTTGGGGACAAGGATGTGGCCAACGCCGTCGTCTCCTTGAGCGTTGATGGGGAGGACGGTTTCCACCTTGATGGTGCCTCCTCCATGGCCGAGATCAGCCGCTCGCCCCAGGACCTTGTGAAGGCGACCACAGGCGCGCACCACCAGTACCCTGACGGGTTCGTCCTTTACTGCGGCACCATGTTTGCCCCCGTGAAGGACCGCGACGCCCCTGGCGAAGGCTTCACCCACCACGAAGGCGATGTTGTGGAAATCAAGACGCCTGCCATCGGCGCTTTGGTGAACCGGGTGACGCTCTCCACCAAGGCCGCGCCCTGGACCTTCGGCACCCGCGCCTTGATGGCCAACCTTGCCGGCCGCAACCTTCTTTGACCGCGCGCACGCCACAAGGCGCGCCACTTACCCGATGGTCTTATTTTTTGCCGTTGCGGTAGGCGGTTTCCGTGCGCCGGTGCTAGCCTCATGGGCAATGATGGCGGCCGCTGGGCTGCGAGGGATGAACGTGCGGGGAAACGACCATGGCGCTCGAAATCAAAGTGCTCGACTACGGCGACATTGAGCTGGAATCCAGCTTCCTTGTGCTGGGTCGCGATTGCGGGCGCACACGGCGCGTGCCCACCTACGGCTTCCTCATCATGGGCGGCCAATATCCTGTGGTGGTGGACACTGGCTACCGCGACAATGCCATCATGGAAACGCTCGGCATGCGCGGGCTCCAATTCCATGAAAACATGATTGAAAATCAACTTGCCCGTCATGGGGTGAAGCTCTCTGACGTGCGCTATGTGTGTCACACGCACCTGCACATCGACCATGCAGGCAAGGACGACCACTTCTCCATGAACACGACGGTGGTGCTCAACAGGCGCGAGCTTGAACACTCCGTCTCAGGGCTGATGCACCCGCAATATCCAAAGCCCGATGTTCAGCATCTCATCGAACGGCTCCACACCCCAGGCGCCCTTCGCCTTGAGGATACCGAGTTGACGGGCGAGATCGAACTGATCCCAGGGGTGACGCTGGATTGGGCGGGCGCCCACACCGAAGGCTCCATGAACATCCACGTGGAGACGGCCGAGGGGCGGGCCACCATCTGCGGCGACGTCATCTATGACTTCAACGATCAGGTGGTGAACCCTTTGAACGAGATTCACGACCATGAGCCGCGGGTGACGGGCAACCACTCCGTCTCCAAGCGGGAGGAGAAGGCGGCCATCAAGAAGCTTCTCAACGGTTCGAAGTTCTTGCTGCCTGTGCACGACAAGCCTGCCAGGATCGAGGCGGACCAGGTGGTGGGCCGGCTCGACCTTCAGGTGCCTGGCCCCATCACCCAGAGCCTGCCCCAGCGCAACTGGTTCCCGGCCTGAGGCGGATATGGCGCACGAGGCCGTCCGTCCCGCCTTTCGCGAGCTGATCGACGAACATGCGCCGGTGCGCCAGCTGGGCACCGGCTTCACCTTCACCGAAGGCCCCATCTGGCACCCTGCGGAAGGACACCTGTTGTTCTCCGACATGCCTGCGGACGTGCGCCGCCGGTGGGACAGGCACGGCGTGCGCCAGGTGCTGTCGGGCACCAACAAAGGCAACGGCCTCACCTACGATGCGGACCACAATCTGATTGTCTGCGAGCACGCCACCTCCTCCCTCGCAATGTTCCGTCCTGACGGCACGCGCGAGGTGCTGGCGAGCCACTTCGAGGGGCGCGAGCTGAACAGCCCCAACGATGTGTGCGTGCGCTCCGACGGGTCCATCTATTTCACCGACCCCTGGTATGGGCGCATGCCTGTGTTCGGTGTGGAGCGGCCGCGGGAGCTTGGCTTTCAAGGCGTCTATCGTGTGGCGAAGGGGGCGCGGGGGCTTGAGCCGGCGCTTCTGGTAGACCGCTACATGTTTTCAATGCCCAACGGGCTTTGCTTTTCGCCCGACGAGAGCCTCCTTTACGTCAACGACACCGAGCAGGCGAACATCCGTGTGTTCGACGTGTCGGCGGACGGGTTCCTGTCCGCCGGGCGGGTTTTTGCCTCAGGCATCAAGGACAGTTTGAAGCCTGGCGTGCCGGACGGGATGAAGTGCGACCAGTACGGAAATGTCTGGGTCACCGCACCGGGGGGTCTGTGGGTCTATGCCCCCGACGGCAGCCTCTTGGGCAAGGTTTCAGTGCCCGAGCTTGCCGCCAACCTTCACTGGGGCGGGGAGGACTGGCGAACCCTTTTCGTGTGCGCCAGCACCTCCCTTTACGCCATTCCCACCAAGGTGGGTCCGCGCAACGAGCCTTTTATGCGCGCACGACCCTCGGCCGCCGCGCCTCCCCCCAGAGAAGCGGCCGAACCCGCCGGGGACGGGCTGGCGCTCGACCCCTCCCGTTGCGCCCTCATCATCCAGGACATGCAGAACGATGTGGTGATGGAGGGCGGTG